>JABBBF010000172.1 GCA_018607545.1 SAR92 clade bacterium
CGCATAACATGCGCTTGATAGATCGCCTGAATTGGGCCAAGACCCATAGATACAGTCGGGAACTGCCAGTAATCCGGCATCAACCAAGGGTGTGGGTAAGAGGAAAGACCGCCGCCATCAACTTCACGGCGGAAGTTGTCCAGCTGCTCTTCGTTAAGGCGTCCTTCAAGGAAAGATCGCGCATACATACCCGGTGCACTGTGACCCTGGAAGAAAATCAAATCACCGAGATGATCGCCCTCAGGTCCACGGAAGAAATAGTTAAAGCCAACATCATAGAGCGTGGCTGCAGACGCGAAGCTGGCGATATGACCACCGATACCTTCACTCTTTTTATTAGCACGCATAACCATCGCCAGAGCGTTCCAGCGAATAATCGAACGGATACGACGCTCCATAAACAGATCACCAGGCATACGCTTTTCGCGATTGGCCGGGATAGTATTATGGTAGGGAGTGGTAACAGAGGGAGGCAGTCTTAAGCCTTGCTTGCTAGCATGAGCTTGCAGCTGATTGAGAAGAAAGGTCGCTCTATCATCGCCATGGGTCTTGCAAACAGAATCGAAGGCTTCCAGCCATTCTTGAGTTTCAAACGGATCTAAATCCTGAGTCATTTGTCACCAGCCAGTTATCAATTAGTCATTTTTTCACAGCGACCTGCATACAAGTGTTAATGTATAACATGCCATGAAAAATCAGGCGCTAATCTTAATGTAGCCCAGCTACAAAATCAACGGGATGCCCGGATTTAAAAATCCGTTTAACTTTAAATCCAAAAAAATAAATTTTATAACCTATTGTTTATTATAGATATTTTTAAAATCAACCCAAGTTAGTAAAATTACAAAGAAGATTATTCACCAATACTTAGAACACATATTGATAAACTTCACCCCGCTTACGCAAATCAATTGCGCTATTTTCTTGATCGGGATCGGCAGTTTCAACGGATAATGAACGGGGATCAGAGATGACCGCGGTCTTGTAGGCAAGATTCAAACTGCTCAGACTAACCCTGGATATTTCCTTAGCCAGCTGCTGCCGAAAGTCAAAATTGTTATAGCCCAGACCCACAGATTCCATAAATCGGCTATTCAGTTCAGCTAAATTTTTCGGCTTCTCCTGTAAGTTACTCAAGACAGAAGCCTTATAGCGAGCGAGATCTGAATCATTGAGCAGTTCAACCTGGCTAGCAAAGCCACTCAAGAATAGATCAAACTCTGAACGCAACGCCTGCTCATCAACTGAAGATGACTGCACCAACAGCGCCAATCCGGGAACTCGAAGATGGTTATTGGCAAAAGCGGCGACCACATAACCCAACTGCTTCTCAGTGCGCAGGCTGGTATAAAAAGGCGCTGAGAGCATCTCACCGATCAATAGCATATGGGCGCGCTCTGCAAGACTGTCGTTACGACCCTGCATATACAACATAAAAGCCGCATCACTGTGATCGACTGGAATCTGTGCCCGATAGCTCTGTTTACTGGCAGGCTGCAATTTGGCCACCGACTGAACAGATTGCAAGCCTTTAAGCTGCGTCCAGCTCGACAGACTACTAACAATCTCCTCGGCAGACTGCACACTGTGATTACCGCTGATCAGTACTTTTAGTTGCAGGTTAGCGTTGAGATTTTCAACCAGCTGCGCGAGCTCAGGCATCGTCAGCTGATTAACTGCCCTGGCCTTTTGTAATGGAGTCCACTGTCCCTTAAGCATGGAATAGAGGCTCGCCACAACCTGACGAAACGGATACTCACGACGGAAATTACTCAGCTCACGGAAAGTGCTCTGCTGGATACGATCAAAGCGCCCCTGCTCCCAGATGGGGTTTTTTAACGCGGCAAGAATATCTGCTAATAGCGCTGACTGACGATGGGAATAACCGCCCATAACAAGGGTAAACCCCTTATTTGATGGTTGCAGGGAAAAGTCTAGTCCCGCTTCCTTAGCCGGATAGGCACTGGCGCCAAGCTGATCCTCTATATAGGAGAGATAGAGTTGGACAGCGGCAGCCATCTCTGGCGAATCCATAGCAGTGCTCTCCAGCGCGGCAATAATATGCGCCTTGGGAACACCGTAACGGGTATCTGGAAAGTGCCAGGCGGTAAGCCCCTCAGATTGCCTTAACAGCCGGGGGATATCACCAGTCTCAGACAAGAGTTCAAAATCTGTCGGTATATAGGGATTTTTTGGCGGTAAACTCAATGCGGAAAAGATGCCCGGAGAGCGCCATTTTTTTAGCTGTGAAGCTGGTATTTCAGAGACACTGTAAGGCGTCTGGTACATCAGGCTGACCTTATCGGTCTCCACCTCCGGCGCTGTCAACTGCAACATCAGGTTATCCACTGTCAGCAAGCCAATTACCTCAGCTACCAGTGCCTTATCAAACCCCTTCATCATATAATTTGCCTGTAACAGACTCTCTATCGGATAGAGCTGCATCATGGATGCCAGGGATGAAACATAATTAATCGGATTTTGCTTTTCCTGGAACCGAAAGGCGACATCACTTAGCTGTGCCCGTTCAGCGTAACGCCAGGACTCTAAACCCTGCTCGCGAACCAGTGCAACCCAGGCAAAGAACATCTCGACAATCTCTTGCTGGTTTTCAAGCCCCTCAGGGGTGAGTGAAATATTCACCGAGAAAAGTGCAGAACCGCGATCTTCAAGGGGGACACCAGCACCAAGTGATTCTGCCCAACCACGTTTTTTTAGGACATCGAGAAGACTGCCATCACCCTCATGACCAATAAGTGCGGCGAGGTAATTGGCCGGTTTTTTCTGCCAGTGTGGCAACATTTTTGGCAGTGGAAACGAGAGACTGAGTTGGCGGGAATTTTGCAGTGGCGTTGCAGAGATCTGCATCGGCAGACGTTGGGGTTCAAACAGTGGCGCACTGTGAATATCCACAACCACATCCGTATTTTCAACCAGCGCAAAGCGCGGCTCCACCATCGCCTGCAGCTGATCGAGACTTTCACTGCCAAGCACCACCAACTTCATAATATTGGCGGAGTAATATTTCTTATAGATCGCCAGCAACTCGTCGCGCACCGGCCGCCCCTCCCAGTCGGCAAGGGTCTCGAGATTACCCACGGTAAATTTGGACAGCGGATGCTGTGAATTGACCTGCTCCTGCAACACATCCTGTAAACGCCTGCCATCATCCTTAATCTTTAGGCGGTACTCCGACTCCACCGCATTGCGCTCGCGATCCACATACTTGGCATCAAAATTGGGGGCGGAGAAAAACTGCGCGAAACGATCCAGGGCCGGCTCAAGATATGCCCCATCTACATCAAAAAAATAGTTGGTATTTTCCAACCCGGTGCCGGCATTGTGACTGCCACCATGCTCACTGATAAAGCGCTGGTACTCGCCGGGGTCGGGATATTTTTCGGTGCCGAGAAACAGCATATGCTCGAGAAAATGAACCAGCCCGGCCCGATCAGCTGGATTTTGATAGCTGCCAATATAGACATCCAGGGAGGCCGCTGCTTTATCGGTAGTGGGATCGGAAATCAATAAGATATCGAGCTGATTATCGAGACGGATATGACGATACTCTCGCTGATCATTAGGGCTGGTGACAATATCAGGGGACTTATTTTCTTCCTGTAGGTCGGCGCAACCCTGTAAAGCAAAAGTTAAAACTGCAACAGACAAAAAACCACAGAGACTGATCAAACGGCCCATATAAACTTCCTTTGCTTGGTGTGAACGCTGATTAACAAAAACGATTTAACTCGAGGCTTAATCCTACTGCCCTGCATTATCATTAGCTGATAACTCCAGCGGTGACTGAAATTCCAACTCCCGCTGAGCCTTGCGCGGCCATGCGTTAAACACTGCCTTGACCAATGTTGCCAGAGGTATAGCGAAAAACACACCCCAGAAACCCCAAATACCACCGAACAGTAGAACCGAGATAATAATAAACACCGGATGCAGGTTAACCACTTCGGAAAACAGCACTGGAATTAAAACATTGCCGTCGAGGAATTGAATAACCCCATAGACACCGAACAGCCAAAAGAACTCATTGCCAAAGCCCCACTGCATATAGCCGACCAGTAACACCGGCACGGTGACAACCGTGGCGCCAATATAGGGAATCAACACCGAGAGGCCTACCAGCAGCGCAAGAAGCGCCGCGTAATTAACCCCGAGGAGTAAAAATGCGATATAGGTAACCGTGCCGACAATAAGTATCTCGATAGCCTTGCCGCGCACATAGTTGGTAAATTGCATATCCATCTCATTCCAGATAGTGCGCATCACCGAGCGCTCCTCAGGCAGCAGGCTGCCCATAAACAGCAGTAACTGATCTTTATCTTTAAGCATAAACAGTACCAGCAGCGGCACCAGAACCACATAGATCATCAGGCCGATAATACTTGGGAAACTGCTAATGGAGAATGTCAACGCCTGCTCTGCAAGACGACCAATTTCTTCACTGAGACGCGCCATAATCGACTGGAACTGCTCTGGGCTGACATATTCTGCATAGCGCTCTGGAAGCGCTACCGCCAGCTCGCGAAGCCGGCCAATCATATTTGGTAACTCACCCACCAGCAGTGAAGTCTGGCGGCCAATCATAGGAATCAAGCCGATAAGCACCGATAGAAAGGCAACCATAAACAGCAGATAGGTGGTGCTGATAGCCACTGCATTGGGAACCCCATAACGACGCAGCGCATTCACTACACCCTGAAGTAAAAAGGAGATAATCACCGCGGCAAAAACAGGACCCAGCACTGCGCCCAGGGTCGCAAATATAATCAGCGAAACAACCAGGATAATCGTCAGCAGCAGGGCTTCCTCTGTGCCGAAATAGCGTTCAATCCACTTGTGTAAAATCTTCTTCATCCATCTATCCTTTTGTGCAGTTGCGCTTTTGCAGTGACTGCTGTTTTATAAATATTTTTTTTGCTTGGAAACCAGACGCAATAACGTCTTATATATGACCTGAAACTTGTCAATATTTCAACTGTCGAACTGTGCATAATTTTCAGCTAAAGTGATGGTATCACGGCGATGCGATCTTGGCGCTGGCAATCTTATATAACCTAATAAGGCCTATTTTGAAAACACTTTTTCCTGCGCACTTCCTAAAACCTCTGCTGTTGATATTCTGTTTAGTTATGCCAGCAAGCGGCAGCCTCAATGCCAAGGAAATCAAACTGCCAGTGCTCGGCGATGCCGCTTCGGGAATAATTTCCAAGCAACAGGAGTATGAACTGGGGCGAATCTGGTTAAAGGTGTTTCGCAGCCGCGTGAAGGCCTACGATGACCCGCTGATGCAGATCTATCTCGAGCAGCTGCTCTACAACCTCGCCACCTACAGTGATCTTGAAGATCCACGCCTGGAACTGGTGATTGTAAAAAATCCCTCGATGAACGCCTTTGCGGTTCCCGGCGGTGTCGTCGGCTTCCATACCGGTGTCTTTGCCTTCGCTGAAAACGAAGATCAAATGGCCTCTGTACTTGCTCACGAGCTAGCGCACCTGAGTCAAAGACACTTCTCCCGAGGTGCAGAGGCGCAGAAAAAAACCTCAGCACTGACCATGGCAGGTCTGCTGGCCAGTGTGGTTCTGGCCGCCACTGCCGGCGGTGATGCGGCCAGTGCGGCTATACTTACCTCCCAGGCACTGGCCATGGATAGCCAGCTTCGCTACAGCCGCAGCAATGAGCAGGAGGCGGATCGAATTGGGCTGGCTACCATGGAACGTGCCAGTCGCGATCCCGGTGCAGTCGCCGATATGTTTGCCACGCTGCTCAAGGCAACCCGCTATACCGGCAGCCGTCCACCAGAGTTTTTATTGACCCACCCGGTTACCGAGAAGCGCATTGGCGATGCCCGCAACCGCTCAATGGGCACCTCGATGCGCCAGTACGCGCAAAACCCGCAGTTCTACCTAATGCGCGCCCGGGCACTGGTGGCCATGGAGCACAACACGAAAAATAGTATCAACCGATTTAGTGCCGAGCTCAAAGCCAATACACTAAAAGCGGAAGCCGCCCGTTACGGTCTGGCACTGGCCTATTTTAAAGACAATAATTTGCCCAAAGCCAAGCAGATTATCAGCCAGTTATTGACTGAAAACGCCAATAACCTAACCTTTCGATACACGGATATTGAAATAGATATTGCCCAAAAACAATATCAAGCAGCATTCACCAAACTCAATAAACTGCTGATACAAAACCCTAACAATTACCCATTGATGGTGCTTAAATCTGAAGCACTGTGGCAGGATCATCAATACGACAGCGCCGATGCAGTGCTCACAGCACTCTCGAGAATGCGCAACCAGGATCCAATGATCTGGTATCGACTGGCTGAGGTTCGTGGTTTGGCGGGCAATATTTCCGGTCTGCACCAAGCGCGTGCAGAGTACTTTATTCTTATTGGCGTGTTTGATATGGCCCGTAAACAGTTAAGCCTGGCAGCTAAACTGGTCAACGGCGACTTTAAACAGTCGGCGATTATTCGCCAGCGGTTGAGGGATCTTGCACAGATGGAGGACCGAGCGGAAAAGCTCTAGTGCTAAATGGCTATTTGATTAGCCGCTTGCTATTAAGATCTATCTATTAGACTCTTGCTATGACGGGCATTGTTATGAAGAGCCTTGCTGCTCGCGAAAATCTATCATACGACCGAGAGATTTCATCGCCTGCTCGCCAACCTGGGCATCGACAAATACTTCATTGCTCACCTCCTGGAGAGAGGTGAGTAGATTCTCCAGGCTATTCATACCCATCCATGGGCAGCGGGCACAGCTGCGACAGGTTGCACTGCTGCCACCGGTCGGGGCAACAATAAGCTCTTTATCCGGCACCGCCTGCTGCATTTTGTAAAAGATGCCCTGATCCGTAGCAACAATCATTTTTTGATGGGGAAGCTCGGCTGCCGCGGCGATAAGCTGCGAGGTGGAACCCACGGCATCGGCAATATCAATCACCGATTGTGGAGACTCCGGGTGAACCAGTACAGCAGCATCCGGAAAAACCGCCTTTAGTTCGAGAAGGCGCTTGGCTTTAAACTCTTCGTGAACAATACAGCTGCCATCCCACAGCAACATATCGGCGCCGGTCTGGCCCTGAACATAGCTGCCGAGATACTTATCCGGCGCCCAGAGAATTTTTTCACCCTGGCTATCCAGGTAGTCAACCACATCAAGGGCAATACTCGAGGTCACCACCCAGTCGGCTCGCGCCTTGACCGCCGCCGAAGTATTGGCATAGACCACCACAGTTCGATCCGGGTGCTGATCGCAAAATTCGGCGAATTTATCGGCTGGACAGCCGACATCGAGAGAACAGGTCGCCTCAAGAGTTGGCATTAAAACGCGCTTTTCCGGGGTGAGTATTTTGGCCGTCTCACCCATAAACTTAACCCCGGCAATAACCAGTGTCTGGGCACTGTGGGTTTTACCAAAGCGGGCCATTTCGAGGGAGTCTGAAACGACGCCGCCAGTCTCTTCGGCCAGCGCCTGAATAAGCGGGTCGGTGTAGTAATGAGCGATAAGCACAGCATTCTTTTCAATAAGCTGCTGTTTGATCTGCTCTTGCAGCTGGGCAATTTTCTGGGCGCTGAGCTCTGGCTCAAGCTGAACCCGATTGAGGTATTCCTCAACCCTAGAGCGTTGATTTACATTTTCCGCCAGCTGCAATCTATCAGTCATAATTAGCTATTCTCAAAAAATAAACAGGCCTGACAATTAACCTAAGGTCGAGAGCCAGTAAACAAATGTAACAATAATTATAGACAGAATGGCAACCGCGGCTATTGCATCGGCTTTGCTATCGGCAGTACTGTAATCCGGGGTTGTTTGATTGTTGTCGCTAGACATAGAGATACCCTAATAATCTGTAAAAATGGATGAATTTCGTTGAAGGTCTTAAAAGTGCGCGCATTCTAGCAACTGCATTCTCAACTGTCGCGCCTTTTGCAGGGAAAGCCACCAGCTGCGGATAAAAAGTTAATGATTATCAAAAAAACACTGCAGGCAGTGGGTAAAACAGCACTGATCAGGGTGCAAAAAGCCTCGATATTCCACAAAACAATCCATATATATTTAAATAGTCATTCAAAAGCCTAGGCTGTAGCGCTATCATGGCGCCCCTTTAATAGAAGCCGAATTAAAAAAGCAACAGATTAGCTTTCTTGAGGCTAAAAATTTAAAGCTAAAATATAGTTAAAAGGTCAGGTAAAAGGTAAAAATATATCCATGTATATCTACGATCAATACGATCAGAAACTGGTCGACGAGCGAGTTGAGCAGTATCGAGACCAAACCAAACGCTATCTCGATGGACAGATCAGCGACGAAGAATTCCTTCCCCTGCGCCTGCAAAATGGCCTCTACGTTCAGCGCCTGGCACCTATGCTGCGCATCGCTGTTCCCTACGGACTAATGTCCAGCCGCCAGGTTCGCAAGATCGCCGATATCAGCCGAACCTACGACAAGGGGTATGTTCACTTTACCACCCGTCAAAATATCCAGCTCAACTGGCCAGTACTGGAAGAAGTTCCGGATATTCTCGCCGAGTTGGCCTCTGTGGAGATGCACGCCATTCAAACCAGTGGCAACTGTATTCGCAACACCACCACCGACCAGTTTGCCGGTGTCGCCAGTGATGAGATTGAAGACCCCCGCCCCTGGTGTGAGATTATTCGCCAGTGGTCGACCCTGCACCCTGAGTTTGCCTTCCTGCCGCGTAAATTTAAAATCGCCGTATGTGGTTCCGAAGAAGATCGCGCGGCATTTCTGCTCCATGATATTGGTATTCAGCTGGTTAAAAATGCCAGCGGCGAGACCGGTTTCCATGTATACGTCGGTGGCGGACTGGGAAGAACCCCGGTTATCGCATCGTCGATTCGCGAGTTCCTCCCTAAGGAGCACCTACTGACCTATCTGGATGCCATCCTTCGTGTCTACAATCGCTACGGCAATCGCGACAACAAATACAAAGCGCGTATCAAGATTTTGGTCAGGGCCTGGACTCCAGAAGTTTTTGCCCAGCGTGTCGAAGCGGAATGGGAGCATCTTAAAAATGGTCCAGCCACATTAAATGTTAGTGAAATAGAGCGTGTTAAAGGCTTCTTTAGCGCCCCCGACTACCAGTCTGTCGACAGCGCTGCGGTTGAAGCCGAGATGCAGTCCCAGGCTGCAGAGCACAAAGCCTTCTCGCGCTGGCTGGATCGCAATGTCAGGGCGCAAAAGCAAAACGGTTACGCCTCGGTAACCCTGTCACTGAAACCTGCGGGCGTAGCTCCAGGAGATGTTACTGACAGGCAGCTGGATATTATTGCCGATCTGGCTGACCGCTACTCATTTGGCGAGATTCGCACCACCCACAATCAAAATATTGTTCTCGCCGATGTGCTTAAATCAGAGCTCTTTGAACTCTGGCAGCAGGCCAAAAGCGCCGGACTGGCAACCCCCAATATTGGCACTATCAACGATATGATCTGTTGCCCCGGAGGCGACTACTGCTCGCTGGCCAACGCCAAATCTATTCCGGTGGCTGAAGCTATCCAGCGCAAGTTTGATGACCTCGATTATGTCTATGATCTCGGCGATCTGGAGCTCAATATCTCCGGCTGCATGAATGCCTGTGGCCACCATCATATTGGTCATATAGGCATTCTCGGCGTCGATAAAAAAGGTGAAGAGTGGTATCAGATTCAGCTCGGCGGCAGCGCCAATAAAGATGCTGCTCTCGGTAAGGTTCTCGGGCGTTCACTATCTCGCGATGCCGTTGTTGAGAGCATTGAAAAGCTGTTGGATGTGTATGTGGAAAACCGTCTCGACCAAGAGACCTTTTTAAGTACCTACCAGCGTATCGGAATCGAAAAATTCAAGGAGAGAGTTTATGCACCCGCATCCTAAGCGGTACCTTAAAGACGGTCTGGTTGTAGACAATAACTGGTCGCTGCTTGCAGCTGATACCGATATATTGCCAGCCGGTAATATTCTAGTTCCAGTGGCCTATTGGCAAGCCAACCAGCAGCAGCTGGATGATCATAGTGGCAATGTCGGTGTTTGGGTCGATAGCCACGAAGAGATTGAAGAGTTTGCCAGCGCCATTGCAGCAGTGCTGGTTGTCGCGATTAACTTTCCCAAGTTTGTCGATGGCCGCGGTTTCTCCCTGGCACGTCTGCTGCGCGAGCGCTATGGCTATATTGGTGAAATTCGCGCCATAGGCCAGTTTATTCGCGACCAGCTATTTATGATGCAGCGTTGCGGATTCAATGCCTTTCAGTTTGATTCAGAGATCGATCTGGTCGCCGCCAGCAAATCACTGAACGACTTTAGCGATGCCTATCAGGTCGCAGCGGATCAGCCAGAGCCCCTCTTCAAGCGACACCGCTAAGCAGCGACAAGACTAAAAAGGATTTATTTTCAAATAAATCAGACTGGCCCATTGCACCTTTGGTCCGTCTGTATTGAAATGGCACGATGGATCATCATTTAATACAACTGTTTTTCTTAATCTTTAGCGGCGCCGCAGTAGCCGCCTCTATTGCCCTGTTTGGTCGCCAGCCCCTTCTGGTCGCCTATATTCTGCTCGGTGCCCTGATGGGGCCCTACGGACTTGGCTGGGTTACCGATGTCGACCTTATCGCCGAGATTGCCAGTATTGGCATTATATTTTTGCTCTTCCTGCTCGGTTTGGATATGCAGCCTCAGGCGCTGGCCCGCGTTTTGAAACAGGTTACCCATATCACCTTGATCAGCTCCCTGCTGTTCGCTGCTGCCGGCTATGGCATTGGCTTCCTATTTGGTTTCAGCCCTACAGAAAACCTGATTATCGGCGCATCAATGATGTTTTCGAGCACCATTATTGGTATCAAGCTGTTGCCCACCACTGTGTTACACCACAAACACTCCGGTGAGTTGATGGTCGGTATGCTGTTGATGCAGGATTTCCTGGCGATCTTTGTACTGCTGATGCTGATCTCGGCAACCTCCGGCGATGTCAGTATCAGTCGATTTGGCATTAGTCTGATTTCTCTACCGCTGCTGATTGGCGGTGCAGTGCTGATGGTGCGCTATATCCTTCAGCCTCTATTTGCGCGCTTTGACCGGATTGGTGAATATGTCTTCCTGCTCGCGATAGGCTGGTGCCTGGGTGTAGCCGAGCTATTTGAATTCGCCGGGCTGTCACGGGAAATCGGTGCCTTTATTGCCGGCATCTCGATTGCCACCAGCCCTATCGCCGCCTATATCGCTCTCAACCTCAAGCCATTGCGTGACTTCTTTTTAATTTTGTTTTTCTTCTCGCTGGGAGGAGGCTTTGATCTCACATTGATTCCCCATATTGTGGTTCCTGCAATCGTGCTGGGCACTCTAATGCTGTGCCTCAAACCGCTGGTATATCACAGCCTGCTGCGCAAGCAGAGCGAGAGCCATACACTGGCATGGGATATTGGCTTCAGGCTGGGCCAAAACAGCGAGTTCTCGCTGTTAATTGCCTATGTGGCGTTTAACAGTAGCTTGATTGGCAATAATGCATCACATTTAATTCAAGCCGCAGCCATTATCACTTTTCTGATCTCCAGCTATATAGTAGTGTTCAATTTTTCAAATCCTATCGCAGTGAACGATAAACTGCGCAGAGACTAGACTTATATAAGAAGCGTCCATAATAATCAGCCCCGCTTGAGATATAAAAAGGGGTAAAACAGTAACGGGGGAGTTATAAGAACGTTAAGGAGCGACGGGTTTGGGGCAGCTACAAACAAAAAAAATCTATGTTCACCAGCTTGAGACCGGCATGTATGTCTCGGGTCTCGATAGACCCTGGCTGGAAACCCCCTTCTATCTCCAGGGTTTTATGATCCGCAATGCGGCTGATGTACAAAAACTCTCCCTTTACTGTGACTATGTCTATGTCGACTTCGAGCGCAGCGTCGTCAATCTCGATATCGAGGTCAGCCACAAGCCTTCCCATAGCCGAAAACTTGGCGTAGCCACCACACCGTTTAACAAAGAATTGTCTACAAGGCATATCCACAAGTATCGGGACAATATCTCCGTTACCAGTGAAATCAGGGACGCCAATAACGCCTACCAGCAGATCAAGAGTGAATTTGACAGCATGGCCAGCCGTATCGACAGTGGCAAGGCACTCAATATCGCCAACCTCAGTGAGGTGGTCACTCCTCTAGTGGACAGCGTTGTCCGCAATCCCGGTGCCAGTATCTGGCTGGCAAGACTAAAATCCCAGGATTCCTATACCTACAGACATTGTATTGCCGTAGCAATCTGGTGCTCGGTTATCGGCCGCCAAATTGGCCTGCCGAAAAAGGAACTGGCACTGTTATCCATGTGCGGCAGGCTTTTGGA
>JABBBF010000023.1 GCA_018607545.1 SAR92 clade bacterium
TCTGGTTGCCAGAGTGGTTGTGTTGTATGTTGAGTTACAGGCTGGGTCATTAATTCTTCCTTGTTAGTGTTTACGGCTCTATTTATTGCCTTGTTTATTGCCCCGTCAGTATAGTCAATGGGTTGCTGCAACCCCTAAAAAGGCCTCATTCGTCGCATAAAATCCCCGTTAGCCTCAAAATAAGTGAGTTTAATGGTAGGTCTAGGTTAGGATGGCTGAGAATTTTTATAACTTTGCTTCGCGCATAATAAAAAAATCATAACAATAATTATTTTTACCTTGGGGGTATAAATCGATGTTTTTGAAGAAAAATGTTCTCTCTAGCAGTATTGCTCTAGCGTTAATTGGCGCTGGTGCTCCTGCGTTTGCCGACGATGGCGCTGCTATTCAGGAAGTTATCGTTGAAGGTGGTCTTCGTGCAAGTTTGAAGGCGAATATGGATATTAAAAGAGACTCAGCTGGTGTTGTTGACGCTATTACTGCTGAAGATATGGGCAAGTTCCCGGATACCAACCTTGCAGAATCATTACAGCGTATTACGGGTGTTTCTATCAGCCGTTCAAGGGGTGAAGGTAGCCAAGTTACTGTTCGTGGTTTTGGTCCTGAGTACAACCTGGTCACGCTTAACGGCCGCCAGATGCCTACGCACAATGGTACCAGCCGATCATTCGATTTTGCCGATTTGGCTTCCGAGGGTATCTCTGCAGTAGAAGTCTACAAGACAGGTCAGGCTAATGTCTCGAGCGGCGGTATCGGTTCCTCGATTAATATTATCACTTCACGCCCCCTTGAAAATCCAGGCTTTAGAGCCAGTGCTGGCGTTAAATTGGTTGCCGATTCATCTTTAACCATAGGTGATGAAGAGCTGACTCCCGAATTCTCAGGTGTTTTCTCAAACACGTTCCTCAATGACACTCTGGGTGTTTCCTTGAGCGCATCTTCTCAAAACCGCAAGGGCGGTCAGGCTGCGATGGACAATGCTGGATACCGTACTAGCGAACTCAAACGCCTACCCAATGGAAGTCTCCCTGCAGCTTGGAGACGAAATGTTGCTGATGCTGGGCATGAAAATATAGAAAACCTTCCTGATGGTACCTTGCTATCAGTCCCAATTGAGTTTTCTTACGGCTTATCAAATTTTGAAACAGACCGCGATAACATCATGTTGAACGTGCAGTGGGCTCCAACGGAAACAATTACAGCCACCTTCGACTACGTTTACAGCTCAATGATTGCTGAAAGCCGGTATAACTCTTTTGGCGCTTGGTTTAATGGAGGATCAAATCCCAAATCATCCAGCTGGGATCAAATCTTTGGCATCAACGCCGTGCCAGTTTTTTATAGTGAAGAAGAGACTAGAAACCCAGATATTACTCACAAATCTGGATATTCCAAAGATCGTAATAAGAGCAACTCTGCGGGCCTAAATATTGAGTGGCAGCCAACTGATACACTGGTTCTTGAATTGGACTACCACCAATCTACCTCTAGCAAGAGAAGTATGGATCCTCGTTCTGGCATTATTGCTTTTACAAGCTACAATCGTCAAAAAACTACTACCCACCTTGGTGGGGAGATGGGTATCCTTGAGATTGATATGGGAACGCTTCCTGATGGCTCGCCAAGGCCGTTATACAAAGAAGATATGATCATCTCTGGTAGCCAATTCAGTAATAACCCTTCATATATGGAGATAGAAGCAACTCGATTTGCAGGTACATTTGATTATTCAGAATCTACCAGTATTGATTTTGGGGTCGAGCTAAATGAGGTTAGTAATAGCGCACAAGGCTCCATCGTTGAGAGTGGAACATGGTCTGGTATTACTGATATCGAAGGTGATCTTGTTGATATCCTAGAAAGAAGAAATCTCAGAGATCAATTTGATGATGTTGCCAATTATGACGACGATCGCCAAATGGTAGAGTTCTTCACCGCTGACCTGGAAGATCTTATTCAGATCGCTGAAGCAAACTTAGCCTCGGGCCGTTATTCGCCCCTGCCCGACTCGAGTGGCTTTGGTGATTGTAAATTGGCAAATGGTACGCCTTCCGCATATTGCGCTATTCAAGATAAAGACGTTCCTTGGGATAGCGATCTTTATACTACTGAAGAAACTAAGGTTGCCTTCGTCCAGATAAACCACTCTACTGAGTTCAACTCCATGCCGATTAACCTTCGTGCGGGTGTTCGCTATGAGGAAACGGAAGTAGCATCAGCTGGTGTTGTACCCAAATATACCGGTGTTACCTGGGAAAATGACACGCTCCAAGCGAACATCATTGCAACAAGTCCACAGTCGGTGGACGATACTGGTGCTTATGATTTGTTACTGCCAAATCTTGATTTCGATATTTCGGTTACCGATGATGTGGTTTTGCGTGCCTCTGTCAGCAAAACAGTTACTCGCCCAAACTACAATGATATCCGAGGTGGCGCATCATTGGGTGGCCTGACTTATAAGACTAATGAGGATCCAAAGGCAAAAGGTGGCGACCCAAGACTGAAGCCGATTGAATCAACCAATATAGATCTTTCCTCTGAGTGGTACTACGGAGATGAAAGCTACGTCTCGATTGGATATTTCAAAAAAGATGTAGATAACTTTATTGCTCAGCAAGATGTCTATCAGCCTGAGAGATACAGTCTGCCTGATCCGTTTTATGGTGACTTCTGGTTGCAGGCGGTCGAAGATGCAGCTAAAGATGGCGTTACTTCATCTACGGGTGTTTTCGACTGGATTAAGGACAATAGAAGCGACTCTTCTCCAGCGCTAACAATTGATGGTGATAATGTGATTATTAATGGCGTGGAAGGCGATCCGCTTGTGCCAGTGCTTTTCACAACTAGCGTTAATATGAACGATGCCGAAGTATCTGGCTGGGAGTTTGCACTTCAGCACAGTTTTGCTGATACAGGCTACGGTGTGATTCTTAACTACACAATTGCAGATGCAAATGTCAGCTATGACCCTTCAATCAAATCTGATCCGCAGTTTGTGATTAATGGCCTAAGTGATTCGGCTAACTTTATTGCATTCTACGACCAGGATGGACTTCAGGCACGTGTAGCCTACAACTGGAGAGATGAGTATCTTGCAGGTATGGGTCAGAAAAATGCTGGTGGTGAGCCGACCAATGTTCGTTCCTATGGTCAATGGGACTTTAATGTAAGCTATGATTACGGTGACAACTTTACCGTATTTGTTGAAGGCCTTAATGTCACCAATTCTATCGTAAGAAACTACGGTAGAACTGTGGATATGGTGTTGGGTGTTTATCAAGGTGGCCCACGCTATAACTTCGGTGCTCGCTACAAGTTCTAAGATGACGTTGTAGATAGACTTAAGTAACGAGATGTAACAAGAAGTAAGATGAAAACGGAAGCCGCTTAACTTGTTAAGCGGCTTCTTTCTTTCAGTGATTTGCGAAAGTGCAGGACCTCTCAAACACTGTTACTAGATCCCGATAAAAGATTGTAGCCACTGTTTCATCGCGCTATCCTAAGCTCTTAGAATCACTACAAGACTGCTTTAAAGTGGCCTACTCTCAAAAAAATAGCTGATACAAATGAGTAAAAAAATAAGTCGACTTGTAATTGTGGGTGGAGGAACTGCCGGCTGGTTATCAGCTGGTGTGATCGCTGCCGAGCACGCTATTTCCCGCAATACAGATCAAGAACAGAATAATCAGTTCCAGCTGACCCTTGTAGAGTCCCCAGATATTAAAACCATCGGGGTTGGCGAGGGCACCTGGCCATCCATGCGCACCACGCTGAAAAAGATGGGCCTGTCAGAAACCGACTTTATCCGTGAGTGCAGTGCCAGCTTTAAGCAGGGCACCGAATTTGCCGGCTGGACCACGGGCGAAAATGATCGCTACACCCATCCTTTTACAGCGCCCCAGGACTACAGTGAGACCAATCTCGCGCCTCACTGGCAGGCCTTGAAGGAGGGCAGGCCCAGATTCGATCATGCGGTCTCTCCCCAAAGTGTGTTGTTCGCCGATTCCCGCGCCCCAAAGCAAATCACAACCCCGGAATTCGCCTGCAGTGTTAACTACGGTTACCATCTGGATGCGGCGAAATTTGCCGAGTTCCTGCGTAAACACTGCGTAGAAACATTGGGGGTAAAACATATAAAAGCCAATGTAATTGCGGTTAACTCCGCCGAAAATGGCGATATTGCCTCGATTACTACAGATTCTGATGGGGATGTTGAGGGCGATCTATTTATCGACTGCAGCGGTTCCAGAGCCCTGCTGTTAGGTGAACATTACAAAGTACCCCTGCGCAGTAAAAAACAGTTCCTGTTTAATGATACAGCCCTGGCTGCCCAGGTTCCCTACGCAAACCCCGACGATCCAATTGCCTCCTGCACCCTGTCCACCGCGCAGACGGCTGGATGGATTTGGGATATTGGCTTGCCTTCCAGGCGCGGAACTGGTCATGTCTACTCAAGCGCCCATAACAGCGAAGAGAAGGCCACTGCCGAGTTACTCAGCTATATAGAGCGTACTGCTGGTGTACAGGCAGCTGCAGATGCCGAACCACGGAAAATTAATTTTGATCCCGGCCATCGCACTGAGTTTTGGCATAAAAACTGCGTCGCCGTAGGAATGTCCGCTGGCTTTATTGAGCCACTGGAAGCCTCGGCGCTGATTCTGGTCGAGCTATCGTCGACGATGATCGCCGAACAGCTACCGGCTAACCGCGAGATGATGGACATAGTGGCCAAGCGATTTAACGACAAGTTCCTCTATCGCTGGGACCGTATTATTGATTTCCTTAAGCTTCACTATATTTTGAATCGCCGCCAGGATACCTACTGGCGCGACCATCTCGATCCATTCACTATCCCCGATAGTCTGCAGGAGCTAATTACCCTGTGGAAATACCAGGGACCCTGGCATCGCGATACCAACCATATTGATGAGATGTTCCCGTCGGCCAGTTTTCAGTATGTGCTCTACGGCATGAACTTTGAAACCCTGCCGAGCACAACGGCCCGCCGTTCAGATAGGATAGGTCGAGAGGCCGCCGCAGATCTGTTCCAGAAAAATGCAAAACAGCGCCAGCAGTTGTATGCGGCGATGCCCACAAACCGCGAACTAATCAATAAAATCAATACCTATGGGCTGCAGAAAATATAGTCTGAGAGCGACGATTACTAGTTATTTAAAGTATAAATATTAAGGGTTACACAATGAGTAAATATTCACTTCTTAGTCAGTCAGAGCATGCCAAGCTAAGAGTTATCACCGAACGCAGCGCCGCCTACGGCGACAATCTGATGTACGCCATGACATTCCCTCTCGAGTTTAGGAATATCGAGTCCAGCTATCCGATCTTCTTTGCTAAAGATGGTGAATCCGGGCAGTTTTATCCCCTGGCCCTTTTCGGTTTTCAGCGCGATGAAAACCTCTATCTAAAGGGCAATACCTGGGATGCCAGCTATATTCCTCTGATGGTCGAGCGAAATCCTTTTCTGATCGGCTTTCAGCAATCGCCGGAGGCTGAGAACGGCGAAAAGACACCGGTCGTCTCTATTGATATAGAGAGCCCTCGCGTCAGTGAAACTGAGGGTGAAGCGCTGTTTACCGAGAGCGGCGACCCCAGTGAGTACCTGCAGAAGGCGATGCAAAATTTGCAGACCATTCATCGCGGTCATGAGCAAAACAAATTGTTTATTGCCGCGCTGTTAGAGAATGATTTGCTAGAGGGCTTTAATCTTGAGGTCACCTTAAATGATGGTTCCAATAACAGGCTAGAGGGTTTTTACACCATCAACGAAGAGAAGCTCGCCGCTCTCCAGCCCGAGGCGCTGGGTAAATTGCACGAGCAGGGTTTTCTGCAGGCAATCTATATGGCCGTTGCCTCGTTTTCACGAGTGACAGGTCTGATTGGCAAGAAAAACGCCACTTTAGATTAGGTGCTTTAGATTAGGTGCTTTCGATTAGAGGCTTTGGATTAACTGTCCATAATAAATTAATGACGAGTGATTGAATATTGTTAGAGATTAATCGCCAGGTGAGAGACGTTGAGGGCTGTCGACCAGACAGCCTCAGCGAAGATATTCTCAATTCAAGAGAGCCCCTGGTGCTGCGCGGGCTTGCAGCCGACTGGCCGTTGGTTAAGGCGGCAGTCCAATCCTCTGCCGAGGCTGAGTCGTATATATTATCCTATGACAGTGGTCAGCCACTCACCGCTTACAGAGCTGAGCCTGAGACAGGTGGGCGAATCTTTTACAACGATGACCTGAGCGGTTTTAATTTCGAGAGAATTAAATTGCCACTGCCTGAAGTCTTTGAGAAGCTTCGTCAGTTCAGTGGCGAAGCGCAGCCGCCAACCCTCTATGTGGGTTCGACCATGGTTGATCATTGGCTGCCGGATTTCCGCCGCGACAATGATCTGCAAATCGATGTTGAGGACCCTCTGGTCAGTATCTGGATTGGTAATCGCAGCCGAATAGCTGCCCACTATGATTTTCCAACCAATATTGCCTGCTCGGTGGCCGGGCGCAGACGGTTTACCCTGTTCCCGCCAGAGCAGTTGGAAAATCTCTATGTCGGGCCGATAGATTTTACCCCGGCGGGTCAGTCGATCAGTCTGGTTGACTTCGCCAATCCGGATTATGACGTCTATCCGAGATTTCGCGAGGCACTAAAAGCGGCCCAGGTTGTTGAGCTCGAGCCCGGCGATGCCATCCTGATTCCCAGCATGTGGTGGCATCATGTTGAATCGCTGGAAGATATAAATATATTGATCAATTACTGGTGGCGTAATACGCCGGCTTATATGGGTACGCCGGTCAATGTTCTACAGCACGGCATTATGGGTATCCGTGATCTTCCCCCAGAGCAGCGCGCTGCCTGGCGAGAGATTTTTGACCATTATGTCTTTCATGCCCGCGAAGAGAATTTTCAGCATATTTCCGAACAGGCCAGAGGTGTTTTAAATCCCTTGGACGAGGAAACGGCTAGGCAGATTCACAACCTGTTGTTGAGTAAATTTAAGCGCTAGCTTTTATTGAAGAGACTTTATTGAAGAGAATGAAGAGAGTATCGGAGAGACTATTTTGACAGCTCAAAAAGTAAGAAAAGTGGTGATTGTAGGTGGCGGTACTGCCGGTTGGGTAGCCGCCGCATCTGTGGCAAAACTACTGGGTAAAAATCTCGATATCTCCCTGGTTGAATCTGACGAAATTGGCACCGTTGGTGTCGGTGAAGCGACTATCCCCACGCTTATAACCCTGCATCAATTGCTCAAGATTGATGAGCGTGAGTTTATGGCCGCAGTTCAGGGCACCTTCAAGCTGGGTATCTCCTTCGAAAACTGGAGAGACGTCGGCAAAGACTATATTCACTCCTTTGGTTTTACCGGCAAAGATTGCTGGGCAGCGGGGTTTGTGCATTTCTGGTTAAAGGCCAGGCAGCAGGGCATAAAGGCCGATTTCGGCGAGTACTGCACCGAGTTAATGGCCGCCAAAGCCAACAAATTCGCCGTCTTTAAGCCCGATGGTCTCAACTATGCCTACCATATGGATGCCAGCCTCTACGCCAAATTTATGCGCAAGATTGCCGAGCAGCATGGCTGCAAGCGTATTGAAGGAAAGATAGTCGAAGTCGGCACCAACAGCGCGACCGGCTATATCGAACATGTGCAGTTGGCCTCTGGAGAAAAAGTCGAAGGGGATCTGTTTATCGACTGCAGCGGCTTCCGCGGGCTGCTGATCGGCGAGACCCTGAATACCGAATACGATGACTGGTCGCAATGGCTGCCCTGCGACAGTGCCATTGCCGTGCAGACCCGCTCGGTGAGTGAACCTATTCCCTACACCAGATCCATTGCCCGGGATGCCGGCTGGCAGTGGCGTATCCCCTTGCAGTCGCGCGTTGGCAATGGCCATGTGTTCTGCAGCAAGTATATTTCTGATGATGAGGCCACCCAAACCCTGCTTAATAATATTCAGGGCGAAGTGTTAACCGACCCGCGGGTGATTAAATTCCGCACCGGCCAGCGCAAGCAGCACTGGAATAAAAACTGTATTGCCCTGGGCCTCGCCTGTGGCTTTGTCGAGCCACTGGAATCCACCAGTATTCATATGGTGCAGAGCGGCATATTGCGACTGCTGAGAATGTTCCCCTTCGACGGGATCAATGAATCCTATGTCACCGAATTCAATCAACAGATGAGCGATGAGTTTCTGTTTATCCGTGACTTTATTGTGCTCCACTACCATGTCACTCAGCGCGAGGACACCGCGTTCTGGCGGCACTGTAAAACCATGGAAATCCCCAAATCCCTGCAGCACCGCATCGATATGTTCAAGCGCACCGGCAGTGTCTTTCACAAAATGGGCGACCTGTTTGCCGAGAACTCCTGGACTCAGGTCATGCTTGGCCAGGGGCTAGTGCCGGAACAGTACCACCCGATTGTCGATATGATGAGCGACGATGAGCTAAAAGCCTTTATGGGCAATATCAAAGCATCTGTGGACCATATGGTCGGACAGCTGCCTAGCCACCAGCGATTTATCAACAGTTACTGTAAAGCGGCCGCTATCTAATCTCAGGGACAGAGGTTTGCTAGAGCAGTCGGTTACCTAAAAATTCGCGCAGTGCTTTTTTCTGCGCCTCGTCGAGATCGGTCAACAGATCATTGAGACTTGCCGGCAAGTGTCTCTGGGTATCCTCTCCGGTCTGAAAGACAAAGTAATTGAAGTACTGTCGCCAGGCCTCGCGCTTTTCCGGGCTTAGTTTGGCGATACTCAACATGCTGTGCATCATACTGTCATTGGCTGAGGGCGCGCCCTCTGGCTGACCGCCCCACCAGTAATTAACCAGTATATTCAGACCCTCCAGAGACTCCACACCATGCCACCACAGGGCCGGAATGTAGAGTGCATCACCGGGTTCCAAAACCGCCTGCTGGCCAACGGCCTCCGCCTGCGCATAGCTGGGAAACTGCTCGAGATCCGGTTGGCCAATATCCACCATACTCACCGGCACTCCGGCGGGAGTGCTCAGCATTGGTCCCGGGTAGAGATTGTTAGTTTGCTCCGGCGGGAACAGGGTGAAGCGTCTGCGCCCAGCAACCACGGCGGCAATATTGTCGTGAATATCATAATGGGGAGCCACCGTCGCCCGATTGCCCAGCCACAGGGTGGGCGCAATAGCCTTGTCCAGCAGTGGCTGGGGATTTTGCTCCTCAAAACCCTGCAGCGCATCGCGGATGGGAATTGCCTGCAGCGCGACAGCGTGGGGATTGGGCAGATCCATTATTTTTAACAATTGTTCCAGGGTAGAACTCAGAGTCGCCGATGCGCGGGTGAAATTCATTTTTTGCAGATTATCGCCGTAGAAAAAGCGCCCGTTAATCTCCGGATCGCCCACCACTGCAGAGAGCTTGTTATCCCTGTCCATCCCATTGAGATAATTGACAATGGCGCGGGGGGACTCCGTTGCAGCGTTTACCGCAGCCCAGTCGCCGACCAGTGATTTGAGCAGCGCCGGTTTATTCAGCGGGACAATTTCATGTTCAAACTGGTCTCTGGTGACCTGTTGCCAGGCTGGAATTTCAAGCACAGATATACCCTCGTTGTTTTTCTTTTTGATAGTGGCTAATTGCAATGGCCGCAAACGCTTAGCCAAAATGATTAGCCACAAACTATAGCACTGGCCTATTATGGGATAAATAATAAAAACAGTGATCTGGCTATGTCGCTCCTACAAAATCCCCTAACGCTGCCCTGTGGGGCTGAAATTCCCAATCGTCTGGCCAAAGCGGCCATGACCGAGGGGCTGGCCACTGCCAATGGCGTGCCCACCCCGCAATTGGAAAAGCTCTATGGACTCTGGAGTGATGGCGGCGCGGGAATGCTTTTGTCGGGCAATATTCAGGTAGATCGGCAGCATCTTGAACGGCCCGGTAATGTTATTGTCGATCGCCAGCCCGATGCAGCAATGAAAGCCGCTCTGGTCGGTTGGGCACAGGCGGCAACGCGCAATGGCAACCACTTTTGGGGTCAGATCAGCCATGCTGGTCGGCAGACGCAAAAGATTATTAATCCCAACCCGAAAGCGCCATCGGCGATAAAGCTCAGTCTGCCCGGTGGACAGTTTGGCGAGCCGGTGGCACTCACTGTTGCTGAAATCGAAGATATTGTGCAGCGCTTTGGTATTTGCGCAGGGGCTTTAAAAGAAGCTGGGTTTACTGGTGTGCAGGTCCATGGGGCTCACGGTTATCTGCTCTCGCAATTTCTTAGTCCGCGCAGTAATCAGCGCACTGATGAGTTCGGCGGTTCGCTGGCCAATCGCGCCAGGGCGCTGTTGCAGTGCGTAGCAGCAGTTCGCAGTGCGGTGGGTGCCGGGTTTCCGGTGGCGGTAAAACTCAACAGTGCGGATTTTCAAAAGGGTGGCTTTGCCTTTGAAGAATGCCTGCAGGTCGTCCAGTGGTTGCAGGATGCCGGCGTCGACCTGATTGAAATATCCGGTGGCACCTACGAGCAACCCAAGCTGTTGGGAATGGCCGGCCTTGAGGAAGAGGAGCCGCAACATATACCGCAAGCTGCCTTATCAACCCAGATACGCGAGGCCTACTTTGTCGATTTTGCTCTGGCGATACGCGCTAAAATAGCTATTCCACTGATGGTCACCGGCGGCTTTCGCCAGCGCGCAGCCATGTTGCAGGCGCTGGAGAGTGGCGGTGCTGACCTGATTGGTTTAGGCCGCCCAATGTGTGTACTTACCGACGCACCGGCACAGGTTATAAATGGACTTGAAGCGCTGCCGCGCTATGAGGATAGTCTCTCTCTATTTCCGCGCTGGCTCAATTGGTTGACGAAAATAAACGCTTTCAAAGCCCTGGCCGGCTTTGCGATTCAGTACTGGTACTTCGCCCAGATAGATGCCATTGGTCGAACCGGGAAATCCGATCCTGGACTATCGGTATTCGCGGCCACCAGGCAGACCATGAAGCAGGCTTTTCAATTGGCAAAAGAACTTAAAAAAAGTACTTAAAAAAACACTTAAATAAAGCTCTGGCAGCAGATAAGAAAACAGCGGCTATTTTACTTTTAAAATATCATTCCAGTTGGTGGTATAGGCGGGGGAGAGATGCTCCCGCTTCATCATCCAGTTGTTTGTTTTTGAGCTATTTGTTTTTGAGCTATGAGCAACCCCCTGTCCCGCAAAGAATAGTTTATTCTTGCCGGCGCGGTTGATTTTATCCAGCGTCGACATCAGTGCCTGGCTTTTTGTGAGCTCAAGGCTGTTGTTGCGCTGCGGCGTTTCCTGTTCAAACAGACTTGGCTGGTAGATTCCAGGCTCATAAAAGTCCGACAACATAACTCCCGCCTTGGCGTACTGATAGCCATCGCACCAGATACGATCCAGTAGCCGCATAGCCTGATTGATCAGATCGCGACTATCATCGCTGGGTAGCGGTAGTTCGGCAGTGACCGAATTGGCATACTGTGGCTGGTTGGCATTGAAGGGACTGGTGCGGATAAAGACGGTGATTACTTTGGCATAGCGTTTTTCCCTACGCAGTTTCTCTGCGGCCCGTGCACTGTGCCGGCAGATCGCTTCACCCATCTCCTGCAATGTTGTGACCCGCTCGCCAAATGAGCGGCTGCAGACAATCTGTTTCTTGGTGGGCGGCGCCTCTTCAAACTCTATACAGGACTCGCCATTCAATTCACGAACAGTACGCTCAACCACCACAGAAAAATGCTGACGAATATGTTTTGGATTGGCATTGGCCAGATCTAGAGCGCTGTTAATGCCCATCTGCTGAAGGCGCAAACCGAGACGGCGACCAATCCCCCAGATCTCATCGACCGGCAGCAACGCCATCAGCCGCTGTTGCCGCAGGGGATCGCTAAGATCGACAACCCCTTGGGTGGCCGGATACTTTTTTGCCCCGTGGTTAGCCATTTTTGCCAATGTCTTGGTTGGGGCAATACCTACGCAGACGGTAATACCTGTCCAGTCGCCAATAATCTGTCTAACCTGTTGGCCAAATAGAGTATTGGAAAGCAGCGACTGAGTGCCGGTCAGATCGAGAAACGCCTCATCTATAGAGTATATCTCCACCCGCTGTGCCAGCTCTTCGAGGGTGCGCATCACCCGTGCTGACATGTCAGCATAGAGTGTGTAGTTGGATGAGAACACGGCAATATTGTGCTCGCGCAATTCATGGCGAATCTTAAAGATCGGCACACCCATTTTGATCCCCAGCGCCTTGGCCTCTTTGGAGCGCGCCACCACGCAGCCGTCGTTATTGGATAGCACAACTAGAGGTCGGTGCTTTAGATC
>JABBBF010000014.1 GCA_018607545.1 SAR92 clade bacterium
TGTTCTTCGATAAAGGAAACTTCTCTGAGGGTGCTCTGCACTCTGGTCAAGCAGCAGTTACCACTGGTAGCTTCGCTCTGCGTCTGATCAACGAAGAAGACCGCTGGGCAGTTGAAGCCTATGTTCGCAATGTAACCAATGAACTGGTACGCAACTGGGCCGACCGTGGTCCTGGCTATATGCGCGGGTCTTTCTACAAGCCACGTCACTACGGCTTGAAGTTCAATATGGCGTTCTAAGCTATAAAAAGTATTAAGAAAGCAGTGTAGGTAAAACGAAAAATGCCCTTTTTATAAGGGCATTTTTTTTGCTTAGAGAAAATTGAGAATTGAAAAGTATAGGAGGAGAGTGGCGGAGTTTAGCTTTCAGTTTTTTTAGTTCTTAGTTCTTAGTTCTTAACTCTAGCAGTTAGTCGCGACCGCCGATAGCGAGAATAAACTTCTCGGTTTTCCAGGGCTGATCAATTTTTCGGGTAATAATTTCCGCGCCCAATTGTTCGACGCAACGTTCAGCCAGATCCCAAAAAGGCGGCCTGCCGGGATCGGCGATCAGGATTTGCTCGGTGCCAGCACTCCTGGCAAGCTTGAGAAGATCAAACAGCGGCGCAGTCAGCTCATCCCAAAAACAAATATCTGTGCCCATCAATGTGTGATAGCTGGCCAGTTCATCGCTGCGAAGTGATTGAAAGCTGCGTCCTTCAAAACCGATAGTGCAATTATTTATCCCAGCTTGCAGGTGCAGGTAGGGTTCGACCCCTTCATCAATATCCAGACCGGTAACCTGGGCCCTATAGTTTTTTGCCAGGTAGATGCTGGCCAGGCCCCAGCCGCAGCCTATATCCAATACCCTTGAATACTCGGGTATTTCCCAGGTACTAAGATAATCCATCAGCACAAAACTTGAGCGCCACACCTTGTTGCCATGGGCAGAGTGGCCCTGTTGTTGGCGTTTCAACTTGCGAACGCCCGGGTGGCTGGAACGCAGGGCATTTATACCCATAAAGGAAATCAGGTGCCTGTCGGAAGTGGTTTGATTGCTCATGGGTGCTATTCTTTATTCGGTATTAGATTGGATAATTCTATCAGCAAACAGCGCTGTTATTTAATTTTGATAGCTATCCCTTGGTTGCAGGAAGGGGTTTCCTCCGCAGGGCTTGCTGTTATACTGCGGTCGATTTTAAAGGTCACTCGGTGAACGCATCACTATGAATGAGACTAATTTTTCCAAGCTCGTAGCCAAGTTATATCGTGACAACGATATGCTTTTTTTGGTCCTGCAGTTTATGGGTTGGTTTAGTCTCTCAATAATTACCTATTTTAGTTTAACTCTCTGGTACAACCAGCAGAGTTTTGATTATATTGCCCATCCCCTGATTCAATCGCTAATGGGAATTATTGTCTCCTGGCCACTGAGGCCAGTATTCCAACGTATTTGGAATAAAGCTCTTTTTTCGCGCCTTATTTATGCACTGTTTTCAGTTTTTCTCTGCTCCGTAATATGGACGGTCATGCGCGTGGCGGTATTTATGTGGATGACAGGTGAAACCGGCCTTTGGGACGATTTTGGTGGTTGGTTATTTGCCTCGATTATGATCTTTCTGTGTTGGGCAGCGTTTTATCATGGCATAAAGTACTATCAGTTGTTGCAGAGTGAGCATGCGACGCTGCTGACTATCGAGGCGGAAAATAGGGAGGAGCAACTCAAGCGCAGCAGGGCTGAAACCATAGCGCAGGAAGCTCAGCTAAAGATGCTTCGCTATCAGCTCAATCCACATTTTTTATTTAATACGCTAAATGCTATTGCCTCTTTGGTCGAGGGCAAGCGCTCAGCTAATGCCAATACCATGATTGTTCAGTTGAGTAACTTTTTACGTTATTCCCTGGAGAACGACCCTATTAAGAGGGTTAGTCTGGCTCAGGAATTGGATGCACTGCGGCTCTACCTAAATATTGAACAGACCCGTTTCGGTGAGCGTCTCAAACTCAATTTTGATGTTGAACCGAAGGCCAGTGAGGTTATGGTACCCAGCTTGCTGTTGCAGCCACTGGTTGAGAATTCTATCAAGTACGCGATTGCGCCTATGGAAAAAGGTGGAGAAATCAGTATTCTTGCAAAACTTGATGGCGACTATCTGATTGTTGAAGTGAGTGATACTGGCCCCGGTGTTCTGATGTCAAAAAATGACAAGACGGCTGGTGTTGGTATAGGATTAAAAAATACTATTGATCGACTGGATACCTTCTATGGTGATCAGTACGTATTTCAGCTGGGATCGTCAGAGCTGGGTGGGTTGCGAATATTTATCCGCTTGCCTCTAGAGAAACAGTCTGCCGAAAGTCGCGCAGTGCAGCACCTGAGCGACAATAATGTTAACCCATAACCTTGGATTGCTATGCAAAAGCTGAGAACTCTGCTGGTTGATGATGAGTCGCTGGCTCTGAATTTACTGCGTTCTATCGTCAGTAAGATTGATGATATTGAGATTATTGGCGAGTGTAAGAATGGCCGAGAAGCTATTGAATCTGCAATGTTATTGGCCCCGGATCTGATGTTCCTCGATATTCAAATGCCCAACGTTAATGGTTTTGAAGTGGTTAAGGCCCTGCAGTCTGACAGCATGCCAATGGTGATTTTTGCCACCGCTTATAATCAATACGCCATTGATGCCTTTGATCTCCACGCGGTCGATTACCTGCTGAAGCCCTTTGATCCCGAGCGAGTTATGCGTGCCGTGCAGCGTGCTGTGGAGAGAAATAAATCCCAGCAGGATGGCTTAAAAGCACCATTAATCGGCGCCATAGATGATATTGCTGTGCGTCTGGATAAAGATCAACCGACATCGGTTGAAACCAATGAGGGGCAAGAAGATCTCCCTGAGGGTATGAAGAGAAAGCTACTGATTCGCGATTCCGGTGTGGTTAAGATTATCCCCTTTGACGATATAGACTGGATTGATGCAGCCGGTGACTATATGTGCGTGCACGCGCTGGGTGAAACCCATATTGTGCGCAGTACCCTGCGTGAATTGCTGAAGAAGTTGGATGACAAGCAATTTGTTCGCATTCACCGCTCAACAGTGGTAAATATAGCCCGGGTAGTCTCAATGTCATCTATCCAGAAGGGCGGTAGTCTGCTGCATTTGGCCGAGGGTCAAACCCTAAAAGTCAGTAGAAATTATCGAGAACCTACCCGCAAGTTATTTCAGTAGTCAGTCTTTCTCCCTTTAATCTCAGTATGTAAGCTAGTGGTCGCATCTGACCTTCCGTCTGGCCCCTTCACGTGAAAAGATTTGAATATAAATAGTTTGATTGTCAGCTGCGGGTATCTGAACCTCTTGCTGACGACATAAAAAGACTAACTGTATGTTCTAAATGCACATTATCAGTGTCTAACCTAGAGCTTATGTGTTGAATTTTTTTCCCGGTTTTTATTGAAAAGGGAAAGATGCATATTTCAGGAATGTCTTGAAGATAATAATAATTTTAATCAAAAACTGTGGGCTACTATGTCAAAGCTGAGAACGCTATTGGTTGATGACGAGCCGCTGGCTCGTGATTTACTACGCTCTATTGTCGGCGAGATTGATGATATTGAAATTGTTGATGAGTGCAACAATGGTCGCGAGGCCATTGACTCAGTGATGACGCTGGCTCCGGATCTCATTTTTCTCGACATTCAAATGCCCCAGGTCAACGGTTTTGAGGTGGTTAAAGCTCTGCAGTCTGACACTATGCCGATGGTGATTTTCGCCACCGCCTACAACCAATATGCCATTGATGCCTTTGATCTCCACGCGGTTGATTACCTGCTAAAGCCCTTTGATTCAGAGCGGGTTTCGCTAGCCGTTAAGCGCGCTTTAGCGCGGCGGAAAATGCAACAAGATAGTTTAAAAGCACCTTTAATCGACGCCATAAATTATATTGATTTGCACCTCGATAGAGATCATGCTGCTTTTGACCATGTTATTGAGCGCGCAGAGAGCCGTGGGGAAGGTTATTTAGAAAGCTATTCGGATGGCCACCCCGAAGGAATGCAGCGAAAGCTGCTGATCCGAGATTCCGGTAAGGTTAAAATTGTCCCCTTTGAGGATATAGACTGGGTTGATGCAGCCGGCGACTATATGTGTGTGCACGCGCAGGGTGAGACCCATATTATGCGCAGCACGCTTCTTGAGTTGCTGAAAAAACTGGATGATAAACAATTTGTGCGTATTCACCGCTCCACAGTGGTTAATATTTCTCGGGTAATCTCAACATCATTGAGCCAGAAGCGCGGAAGCCTGCTCCATCTTTCCGATGGTCAAACCTTAAAAGTCAGCAGGAATTACCGAGAATCTACGCGCAAATTATTTCAATAAGCGCTCTTTCCTCCCCCCTTGTCGCAGGTTGACAGCTTGTGGTCGCATCTTATCTTCCATCAAGCCTTTCCCCGTGAAAAAATAGAAATATTAAGCTTGTCTATAAAGACTGATATTCCTAAATACCGGTCACTGATTGATAAAAAACGACAGATAAATTTTTAAAGTCTAGTAGCAGTTTCAATTAAATATTAAGTAAATGTTTGATCTGTGCAGTTGCTGTTATCTATAGATTTAAAGGGGAAAAGTTTTGTTAATAAAAAAATGGTCACTGAATTTGAGTGTGCTGATGAAATCTATAGCATTGGTTGCTGTTTTATCTCCAGCCGCAGTATTTGCTGAAGACACAGCCGAAGCAGTAGAGACGCGTATTACCGCTATTATCTCAAAAATGACAGTTGAGCAAAAAGTCGGTCAAATAGTTCAGCCCGAGATTCAGGAAATCTCCTATGCTGAAGTTAAAAAATACCACATAGGCTCGGTTCTCAATGGTGGCGGTTCGTTTCCTGACGAAGAAAAAAATGCATCAATCGATGATTGGCTGGAGATGGCCGACAAGTTCTACAAGGCATCAACTGACACTTCAAATGGCGGTACCGGCATTCCTCTTATCTGGGGCACAGATGCTGTTCATGGTCATAACAATGTGATGGGTGCAACACTGTTTCCTCACAATATTGGTCTCGGTGCTGCAAACGACCCGCAGCTTCTGCGCAAAATTGGTGAGGTCACCGCTCGAGAGGTCGCGGTTACTGGTATCGATTGGGTTTTTGCACCTACAGTTGCCGTTGTTAAGGATAACCGCTGGGGTCGTAGCTATGAAGGCTACAGTGATGATATCGCTATTGTCCGTGCCTATGCTGGTGAGATTGTTACCGGTATTCAAGGTAGCGGTGATGAGTTGCGCAACAATCAGCAAAAAGTCATCGGTACAGCCAAGCACTTTATCGGTGATGGCGGCACCTATGGCGGTGTTGACCAGGGCAATACCACTATGAGCCTGGAAGAGCTAATTGATAAGCATGGCCAGGGTTACCAGACTGCAATTGATGCTGGCGTACAGACTGTTATGGCATCATTTAACAGCTGGAACGGTGAGAAATTACATGGCCATAAATATATGCTGACTGATGTCTTAAAAGGTCAGATGGGTTTTGACGGTTTTGTTGTCGGTGACTGGAACGGTCACGGTCAGGTTTCAGGCTGTGATGATGAGCAGTGTGCTCAATCTATTATCGCCGGCGTCGATATGATTATGGTGCCGCATGCCTGGCTGCCATTCCTTAAAAACACTATCGCTCAGGTTAAGTCTGGCGAGATTCCAATGGCGCGTATCGACGATGCGGTAAGACGTATTCTGCGGGTTAAAATTCGTGCCGGAATGTTCGAAAAAGGTGCTCCTTCGACCCGAGAACTCGCCGGCAAATCAGAGATTGTTGGCTCTGCCGAGCATCGCGCAGTGGCACGGGAAGCGGTAAGGAAATCTCTGGTACTGCTTAAAAACAAGAATCAATTGCTACCATTAAAGGGTGGTCAGCACATTGTGGTTGCTGGTGATGGCGCAGATAATATCGGCAAGCAGAATGGTGGTTGGACTATCACTTGGCAGGGCACTGAAAATGATAACAGTGACTTCCCCGGTGCAACTTCTATCTATGCCGGCCTTGAACAGGCAGTCAATAATATTGGCGGCACTACCGAGCTCAGCGAAGATGGCAGCTTTGCTAAAAAACCTGATGTGGCTGTCGTGGTATTTGGTGAAGAGCCTTATGCAGAGGGTGTCGGCGATGTTATGTCGCTGATCTATAACAACGGCGTAACCTCTGACTTGGAGCTAATCAAGTCATTCAAAGAGCAGAATATTCCTGTAGTGGCCGTTTTCCTCACAGGCCGTCCGCTGTGGATGAATGCTGAAATCAATAATTCCGACGCGTTTGTTGTCGCCTGGTTGCCCGGTTCAGAAGGTGGTGGTGTTGCAGATGTTCTGGTTGCAGATAGTAGTGGCAAGGCCCGTTACGATTTTACTGGTCGCCTCTCTTTTGACTGGCCTGCAGCAGAGTTAAATGCTGAAAATCATGAGCTGCCGGTCACTGCTACACTGCTGCAAAGAGGTCAGGGCCTAAGTTATGGCGCTGCTGAACTCATTGCTGAAGGCCTCAATGAAAAACCACTGATGGACAAGGCTAAGGTAGAGAGCATTGTGTTTAGTGGCAGCCCGCGTCCACCCTGGAAGACTTATGTGGGTGACGGTGGCAACTGGCAGAAACTGGTCAGTGGCAAGCAGACCAGCTCTAACTACGGCAAGCTGACGGTAACCACTGTCGATGGTGCTGTGCAGGAAGACTCCCGTTATATTGAATGGACCGGCGGCAATGAAAGTCAATTTTACTGGCAGTCTGATGGGCTGGTGGATATTACTACACTGCGAGACGAGGGTGCTGCCCTGGTCATGATCTTTAAGGTTGATAAGCGTCCTAAGGGTAAGGTTACCCTGCGTATGGACTGCGGTTGGCCCTGTCGCGGCGAGCTGAATATAACCCGTATTCTGCGTTCAATCCCAGAGGGACAGCCGGTACGTATTGGTGTTCCGCTGACATGTTTCGAGAAGGTCGGTGTTAATTTAACCAGAGTTAATTCTCCATTCGTTCTGGTCTCTTCAAAACCGTTTGCCCTGACTATTGCTGATGTTCGCCTAACGGCCAAGATCTCTGAAAAATCACTGATCGGCTGTGGTTAATGCCAGTATTTAGATTGAGTAAGTAAAATAGATTAGTGAAATACGCAGCCAGCCCTTAACGGGCTGGTTTGCGTTATGGCCTGTTCAATGTCTGGCGCATAGAAAATATCACCGGTCATTGCTACTATCGTTGACATTGAAAAAAGCCGAGTAAGGGGTCTGTAATGGCGAGTGGTCAGATAGTTGGAATCTATGTAGCGCCGGCGAAAGACGGCGCGGTTATGGGGTATCAAAAGGTCTCACTGAAAGCTGGGAAGGGTATTGAGGGTGATCGCTACTTTTCCAATAGTGGCAAAAATAGATCCAACTATAAAGGGCAGCCTGACTGGGAAATTACTTTTATCGAAGCAGAGGTAATAGATTCTTTTAATCAGCGCACGGGCAATAAATTTCACCACAGCGATTTCCGTCGCAATCTGGTTACCCGGGATATTCGTCTCAATGACCTGGTTGGAAAAGAGTTTCAGATTGGCGCTGTCAGCTTCTACGGTGTGCAACTCTGTGAGCCCTGCGCCAAGCTGCAAAAAAGACTCGGGGTAAGAATTCTCCCCGACCTGCTTAACAAAGGTGGCCTGCGGGCACAGATTCGCAGCAATGGCGTGATCTCTATGGATCAGGCCATAACAGCTAGGTAAGAGGGATAATAGGCTTAAATAGCAGTTTATTTCGCTTTCTGGTCGAGTCCAAAAAACCTTGTTGCATTGACGGAAGTTGCCGTTGCGATCTGCTCGCTGCTCTCCTCGCGAAATTCTGCTATTCCCTCCACTACCCAGGGGAGAAACCCCGGCTCATTGCGTTTTCCTTTTGGGGGCTCAGGTATATTCTTCGGCAGCAGGTAGGGGGCATCAGTTTCAACCATTAAACGCTCAAGGGGTATATTGCTGACTAGCTGTTGCAGCTCCTCTCCGCGCTTCTTGTCGCAAATCCATCCAGTGATGCCAATATGCATATTTAAGTCTAAATAGCCGAAAAGGGCCTGTTTAGAGCCTGTAAAGCAGTGTGTGACAGCACCGACCAGATGATCCCGATAGGATTTAAGGATTTGCAGCTGCCGATCGGCAGCATCGCGCTCATGGAGAAACACCGGCAGCTGTAATTCAGCGGCCAATTCCAACTGCGCCTCAAAGGCCTTTTCCTGCTCCATCGGCGTTGAGAAATTGCGATTGAAATCCAAACCCATCTCGCCCATAGCGACTATCTCTGGCTGTGCAGCCAGTTCTCGCAGTGTGCAAATAGACTCTGTATCAAGTGTGCTTGCATCATGGGGATGAATGCCCGCTGTTGCATAGAGCATCTCGGGAAAGGCCTCAGAATAGCGCTTGCAGAGCTCCAGTACAGCGCGGCTTTCATCAATTGATGTGCCGGTTAGGACAAGTTTTATTACGCCGGCTTGCTGGGCGCGCTCCAGCGTTTCATCAATATCTTTTGCAAAACGTGAGTTGGATAAATTTACCCCTATATCAATCATTACAGCAGCCTGAGTTTTTCGTCGCGCCGAAGCATAGGCGGTGTAAGTCCCATTTTTCGCGAGTAGATAATCGAGTACATGAGGATATTGCGCACATAGGAGCGAGTCTCATTGTAGGGGATCAGTTCGATCCAGATATCAAAAGGCAGTTTGCCGTCACTTTTATCCAGCCACTGGCCAACCCGGCGCGGGCCGGCATTATAGGCGGCACTGGCGAGAATACGGTTGTTGTTATAGCGGTCGAGAAGACTGCGATAGTACTGGCCGGCAATAGGCACATTGGTCTCAGGACTGTGAAGCTGGCGCTTATTTCGAAAGGGGATTTTATGCTTGCGCGCTGTGCCTTTGGCCGTTGCAGGCATCAGTTGCATCAGTCCCATAGCGCCAGCTGAAGAGGTTGCCAACGGATTAAAAGCGCTCTCCTGGCGGGCCAGAGCGAGCAATAAATAGCTGGTCAAGGCTGTTTTCTCAGCAGTGCGGTCAATAACTTTAGTGTAGGCGAGTGGGAAGCGAATCTCTATATCGTCCCAGTACCGGGCCTTGCCGAGGCTGGCGATAGCTTTGTCGTGCCATTGCCACTGACTGGCAATAATGGCCGCGGCCAGCCAATCCTGGTAGGTAAAATTACTCGTTGCCTGAAGCCATTCTCGATTGGCGTCCAGCGCATCTCGGTGAAAAAACAACTCCCTAGCTCTGAGCATTGCCGGCTTTCGCTTGATACTGTTTATCTTCGCTTCGTCAATCGGTACCGGGTTGTGATTGAGGCTGTATTCTTTGTCGAGTTTTTCGCTGGCCAGAAAGCCGTAGAAATCCCGTTCTCTGGCAAGACTTGCCGTCATCTCCTGCAACCGCGGATTCTGAGTAGTAGAAGCCTCCGCTTCCATGCTGCGGATGGCCCAGTAGCGCCAGGCAGTCCGCTCCTTGTTGGCCTTGGGCAGACGTTCTATCCAACGCTGTACCGCCAGCCAATCGCGCTCTTCAAGCGCCTGGCGAATACGCCATTCGGTTAACTTACCCTCGGTGGTTTCATTGAGCAGTTGCAGGTGATCGACAAAATAAGCATCGGCAATACTGCTGAACTGTTGCCGGTAGAGCCCTTTGACAATGGCGCTGACAATCTTGCTGCGAGCAGTATGGCTAAACTCATGGGTCTGCTGATAATGGCTCCAGGCCTTTAGCGTAGCGTGGCTATTCTTTCTGGCCAGATGCACCAGCCCATGTTCAATAATTCTTAGCTCACCATCACTGTGAAGACTAAATTCCGCGAACTGGTTGATCAATTGCGGATTGCGATCAACATTGTAATAGCGTTTGGCGAGGGCTTTGTAGTGTTTGCTTTTAAGGTATCTCTGCAGGTATCTGGCGAGAATATACTGATGATTGAGCAGTGCCTTGTTAAATCGCCGCCATGCCAGGGGCTCGGTAATTTTCTTCTCGCTCACCAGTAGGCTAAATAATTTATCGCACTCTTTAGGTTGCGACTTACCGACATTCCAAAGGGTGAGAGCAGATTCAAATGCCTGCTCTTTTGCCTCAGCTTCAAGTCGATTGAGGCGGGCAAATTCGAACTGGCACTGCTGTTTGGTGTTTGCTTCATGTGGATTGTAGAACTCTATAAACGTCGTCCAGTATTTGCGCTTGGCCAGATAGTCCAGCCACTTGTTGCGCAGATGCCTGGCTTTTACAGTGCCTTCATAACCATTCAGATACTCTGCTATTTTGTCACGTTTTGAGTAGCGCAAATTGGCGATTAGATCACCGTATATAAGGTAGGGGTAGAGAGGGTAGTCGACAAGCTGCTGACGGTGATTTCTTAGGCTTTTCCAGCGCCCCTTGCGCATAAAGTCCAGCGCTTCGCGGTAGAGCTGGCGCTGCTCGTCGAGTTCACTCTTAATTGTTGGCGGGCTCGTCGCAGTGGATTCTGCGACCACAGGTTCGCAGGCTAGAGTCACCAGCAGAGTAAGCAGGCTGGTAGTGATCCTGAGTTGGCAGATTTTTTTCAGGGTAGTAATGTCGGTAACCTTGTTAATTGTATCGCTGGACCGCTAAAGGCCGGCGTTTAAATCAAGAGCTTAAAGGCTAGAGTGTAAAGCCAGAGGATGGCAAGTTGGAAGCCCCTTTTTAAATAGGGGCTTGTGTGGATAAGAATTGTTAATCGGTCTCGATGATTCTTACCGCGAGAACATCACAGCTGGCACCATGGAGAACGCTATTACTGGTTGATCCAAAGATCAGCGCAAGACCATGGCGTCCATGACTGCCAACAACAATCAGATCAATGGACTCGTCTCGTGCCAATCGATGCATCTCTTTGGCTGGCTGGCCAAGCAAGACATACTGGTTTTCCTCGGCCACATTGAGCTGCTGAGCAAGGGCTGCAAGACGGCTCTTGGCCTGATCTTCAAGTTGTACCTGAACATCGGATAAATCCACTGGAATATCGCCGCCGTAGGTAAATGCTAAGGGCTCGAGAATATGGCAAACGGAAATTTTTATTTGGCTGTCGGAAAAAAGAAACTTGACGCGGTCCACCACTTGCTGTGATTCTGGTGACAGATCAAGCCCGACCAACAGATGCTTATAACTGGACATTACACCTCTCCTCGTTATGGGGGGTTACTGGCTGTTACTGGTTTGATATCAACTATAAATCCCTAACTCTAAGAGTAGTATGAAATGACCTGGTTGGTAATATTGTTTGGCATTGCAGTTGTTGTCTCGCCACTGATGTGGTTTCGGCAGTCGCCGCGCCAGAAGCTGATTACCGAGCTGAGACGCACAGCTAACAGCATGGGTCTGCAGGTCTCCCTGCATCGCCGCCCGGATGCCCGGGAAGATGAAACCCGTTTGGAATGCGTCTGTTATAGACTTGTCTGGCTGGATGACAGCTGTCGACAGAGCTGGGTATTGCACCGCCATAGCAAGCGCGGCTGGGAACCAGACAGTGCTGTTTTAAGCGGCAATGGATGGCTTTGGACCATTGCCGAGGCCGAACCAAAATGGGCGGCAATCCTAGAAAAAACCACTGCCGATTTGCCTTCCGGGGTCAGTGCAATAATCGCCAATAAAGCCGGTATTGGAGTGATTTGGAATGAGCGAGATGACGCCTCTGATTTAGAAAAAGTCGCGCAAAATTTGAAAGATATACAACAAACTGCAAAGAAATTTGCCGATGAAGCTTGACCGAAGGGCAGACAAACACGTATATATGCGCACCTTAGAGAGCAATACCTGAACGAGTTAGATGAAATTATCTTCAGCATGACCATCAATATGGTCAGTGAAAAAAGGAAAAAACAGCCTCCATGGGAAAATCACTAGTAATTGTTGAGTCACCTGCCAAAGCCAAGACAATCAATCGTTATCTGGGAAATGACTTCATTGTTAAGTCCAGTGTCGGTCATGTTCGCGATCTGCCCACCGGTGGCAATCGCACGCCATCCGACCCTAAAGAGCGTGCGCGACAGGCAGCTATAACCCGTAAAATGTCCCCGGAACAGAAGGTTGTTCACAAAGCGGCTAAAGCTAAATCCCAGCTTATAAAGAGTATGGGTATAGATCCAGAGAATGACTGGAAAGCGGAATACGCAACCCTGCCCGGTAAGGAAAAAGTCGTTGCCGAGTTAAAGAAGCTAGCGAAGAATGCCGACACCATCTATCTGGCAACGGATTTGGATCGCGAGGGAGAGGCAATTGCCTGGCACCTG
>JABBBF010000091.1 GCA_018607545.1 SAR92 clade bacterium
ATTAGCTTGTTAATTATGCCAGATAAATTTTCCTAATATATGGCTGGCACTGTAATTCTTCCCTGCTAGAACTATTAGTGTAGCGGAGTATTTGGCGGATCAAACAGCTCTGAAATATCTCCTGAAGTGAATCTATATTGCTGCGAACAAAACTCGCAGGTAATCATAATAAGCCCCTGTTCTACTGACATCTCCACTACTTCTTTGCGCCCGATAGAGATCAGTGCCGACTCGGTTCGCTGTCTGGAACAGCTACAGGAAAAGCGCATTGGCTGTGGTTCGAATAGGCGCAATTGCTGTTCATGAAATAGTCGGTATAACTGGTCATTATGGGATAAATCGAGTTGTTCGGCACTTGAAAGGGTTTCAAACAAGACTGATATATTTTGCCAGTCATCGGCACTTTTCTCTGCATCAATAGATGAGGGCAGCTGTTGAATTAACATTCCCGAAGCCGATTGTGCATTTGCGGCTAATTTGATTTTGGTTGGCAGCTGCTCAGATTGGTAGAAATAAAACTCCAGGCACTGACTGAGATCTTTGCCATCCAGTGCGACTACGCCCTGATAGCGCTCTTTACCCTCGGGTTCAATAGTAATAGACAGAGTGGCGGTGCCGAGCAGTTCTTGCAGGCTGTTGATACCCTCAAGATTGTCGAAGTCTCCGCGCACAATGCCACGCAATTTGTTGCCCTGAGAGCATTCAGTCATCACTGTGGTGACAGGGCCATCGCCCCGCGCCTGGATAGTAATCATGCCAGAACCTTTCAAAACTGTGCTGAGAAGACTGGCAGCAGCGAGAAACTCACCAAATAGCAGTGCTACCTGGGGTGGGTATTTTTGATTGTCGAGTAGCTCTTGATAGCTTGCTGATAGGGTGGTTATTTCACCACGGATATCAGTGCCATCAAACAGGAAGCGTTGCAGGCTGTCCTGTAGATTGTCTTGGGGAAGGTCGTTGTTTGTCATAGGGCGCGTATTGTACTGAAATTTTTCTTAATTACTTAAAAAACGATGAATTTGGCGGCGCTGTTTTTTATTTGGCCTTCCATCGCTGATCACGGCGCTGTTTGCCGCTTTTCGCTGCGCGCTCTCCTTTTTCCTCAGCTCAATACTCTCAGCGGTTTCGCTGTAGAGCAGCAGGGCTTCAGGGGCGCCTCGGCGCTGCTCTGATAGAGCAATTACTTCTACTGTCTTACTGTCAAAGCCCTGACGAATAGTCAGTACTGTGCCAACCTCAAGCTGTCGGCTGGCTTTTGATTTATTGCCATCAATATGGACTTTGCCATTTTCGATAGCCGATTTTGCCAGCGAGCGGGTCTTAAAAAAACGTGCCGCCCACAGCCATTTGTCGATTCGCACTTTATCCATTTGCTCTTTTCCCCTGTTTAGTCAGCGCTGCTGAGAATCTGTTCAAATGAGTCGATCATCATAAAGTTCTCAGAGCTGCGGGATTCCCCTTTACTGTCGGGCTTCTCTATGCAGAGTAGATGCTGAATACCGAATTGTTGAGCGGATTGCAGAATGGCCTCTGAATCATCAATAAACACTGTGCGCTCGGGATCGAAACCCACGGCCTCCTGTAGCCGCTGCCAAAATCGCTGGTCCTCTTTGGGTTGCCCATAGTCGTGGGAGGAGATAACGGAGTCCAATAGGTTGTTTATACCGGTCAGGGCAAACTTTATTTCCACAGTGCTGCGATGGGCATTGGTGACCAACACACGCTGTTTATTGTTCATGCCCAGGGTTTCGAGAAAGGGTCGCACAAACGGACGTTCGCCAATAAGGTGGCTTATTTCATGTTTGAGTTCGACAATATCCAAATTGAGCTCTCGCGACCAGAAGTCGGTGCAATACCAGTTGAGAGTGCCTTGATGATCACGCATAAGCTGTCGAATATCGTCAATAACAAGATCAATCGACGTATTGTTCTCTTCAGCGTAGCGTTTTGGCAGATGATGCAGCCAGAAAAAATTATCAAAGTGCAGGTCGAGCAGAGTTCCATCCATATCCAGAAGGACAGTGTCGATTTCTTCCCAGTTCAATCTCATCAATTTTCCCAGCCTGTTTAGCAGTTCATAATACTAAAATTAAAAAAGATCATCCGGCAGACTGTTTTCAGCGCCACTGGGCAGTGCTTCTCCGCCAGTCAGCTCGGGAACATTTTCAGCTTTAAAGAACTCGAAAATACCGCTCTGGTTTGGATCTACGCGCTTGCCGGTTTTGGCATCTATCTTAACCATTAACATGCCATCCGGTTGAGGTCGATTGATATCCGCCTTGCTGTCCAAGGCCTCGCGGATAAAATCGATCCAGATGGGCAGAGCCGCCGAGCCGCCGTATTCATTGCGACCAATTAAAGCGTTGTTATCAAAACCCACCCAAGTGCTAACTGTGAGATGAGGTGAGTAGCCAGAGAACCAGGCATCACGGGGACCGTTGGTGGTGCCAGTCTTGCCGGCCAGATCGGAACGCTTGAGTACCTTGGCTTTTTTGCCAGTGCCGCGCAAAATCACATCTTTTAACATTGAGTCGATAATATAAGCAGTCTGTTTATTGATCACCCGGGGCGCAATTGGATTGTTTGCCTCTGGTAGCTTTTCAAGTGCTCGCTTAATTAGCTCGAAGCTCTCTCGCTCCTCTTCCGGAAGGGATTCTCGGGCCAGTTCAGCAAGCAGTTCTTCCAGTTGCAGATCCACTTCATCGACAGTATTGGAAAAAGACTCTTTGGCCAATTGTGGATCGACTTTATCGCAGTTTTCACAGACGGTAGCCGGCGTTGCGCGGTAAATAATATTGCCGTCCCGATCGATCACTGTTGCCAGCAGATAGGGCTCAACACGATAGCCACCGTTGGCGATAATATTGTAGGCACTGGCAACTTTGAGCGGTGTCATCGCGTGGCTGCCAAGGGCCAGAGAGAGATCCAGTGGCATTTCACCTGTATCGAAACCAAAGCGCTGCAGCCCTTCGAGTGTGCGATCAATTCCCATGCGCCGCAGCAGCCGGATAGAGACCATATTGCGCGAGCGGTAGAGGGCTTCACGCAAACGTGTCGGGCCGTAGAATTTACCGCCATCGTTTTCCGGACGCCACATATCCTCGAGATTTTTATCGTTAAAGACAACAGGCGCATCATTGATTACCGAAGCAGCGGTAAAGCCGTTATCCAATGCAGTGGTGTAAATGAAGGGTTTGAAATTTGAACCCGGCTGTCGCAGAGCCTGGGTGACACGGTTAAATCGGCTGTGACGAAAATCGAAGCCGCCCACCAATGATCGAATAGCGCTGTCCTGAGGATCGAGAGCGATTAACGCGGCCTGAACTTCAGGCACCTGGGCTAACTGCAACCTGTTGTTAGGGCTGCGTATAACGCGAATTAAATCGCCTTTGGTGAAGACTTCTGAAGCGCCCTGAATCGGTGCTGTACGGGCATTGATGGTGTTGAACAGTCGCAGACCCTTGAGTCCATCAACCCAGTTGAGGTCTTCCAGCTCACCATTGCGATTGAGTAGTGTCAGGTGATCCTCGGCAACTTCACTGACAATAACCGGTTCCAGTTGGCCGTAGACTGGAGTTTTGCCCAGAACAATTTCCCACTCTTCTTCTGGAACGGCTGTTTGCTCCGGACCTCGATAACCATGGCGTTTGTCGTAAGCCATAATGCCTGACTGCAGCGCCTTAACAGCACTCTTTTGCATCTTCGAGTCGATGGTGGTGATGGCCGAATAGCCTTCTGTATAGGCTTTGAGGCCAAATTTGCTGATTACTTCCTGGCGGACCATCTCGGCGGTATAAGCCGCATTAAGCTCCGAGATAGAGCCGTGATAGGAGGCATTGTCCTGCTCTGCCACTGCTGCCTGGTATTGCTGCTGAGTTATATTCTCAAGTAGCAGCATACGCCTAAGTATCCAGTTTCTTCTCAATAGAGCGCGCTGCGGATTGGCGATAGGGTTATAGGTTGAGGGCGCTTTCGGCAGCCCGGCAATCATAGCGATCTGCGCAAGTGATAGCTCATCGAGACTCTTGCCATAGTAGACATGAGCTGCGGCACCAACCCCATAGGCGCGGTTACCCATATAAATCTTGTTGGTATAAAGAGAGAGAATTTCCTCTTTGCTCAGCTCGCCCTCAATTTTAAAGGCGAGGAGTATTTCATTAAATTTACGCGTAAATTCCTGGCGATTGCTGAGAAAGAAGTTGCGCGCCACCTGCATGGTTATAGTGCTACCACCACTGCGAATACTGCCGGTGGTCACCAGCTCAATTGCGGCGCGGAGCAGACCCGAGACAACAATACCGCGGTGCTCAAAGAAACTGTCGTCCTCGGCGGCGAGAAAGGCATCAATCATGGATTCGGGAATTTCATCGAAGGAAACCGGTGAGCGTTTTTTCTCGCCAAACTCGGCAATTACTTTCAAATCTTGTGAATAGATTCGCAGTGGAATTTGTAACTCGATCTCCTTTAGTTCCTCGACTGATGGGAGTTTTGGGCTAAGGTACAGGTACAGACAGGTGGCCACGACAAGAAAGCCGCCTGTTCCAAGAAGGGCCAACATCGCTAGTGGCTTAAGTAATTTGCGCATAGACATAGATAGTAATTTTGGGCACCTGAAAAATCAGCGTCTATTATAAGGTGTAGGGAATGTGAAGTGCATCATTTGCAGGATTACCGTAGATTGTTAATGTAGTTTCTAGCAAAGGTTAAACACCAGTTTAGTTGGGTACTCTACGCCGAGGACGGCGGATTAAAAAGGAAAAACTACAAAATGGAATTCTTCGACTTTTTCTCGAGTCCCTCTAAACCGATGATAGGCCTTGATATTTCCTCGTCTGCTGTAAAACTGGTTGAGCTCAGCAGGTCTGGTAATGGCTTTAAAATCGAGGCATATAAAGTGCTGCCACTCCCCGCCAATACAGTGGTAGAAAAAAATATTGCCGACCTCGATTCACTCTCCGAAACTATCGAAGTCGTTGTTAAACGATCGGGCACCAGACTTAAAGACACAGTTGCTGCAGTTTCCGGATCATCTGTTATCACCAAAGAGATTGAGCTTCCTGCAGGCCTTACAGAGCTGCAGATGGAGATGCAAATTGAAGTTGAAGCTGATCAGTACATCCCTTACCCAATGGAAGAAGTTGCCTTTGATTTTGATGTGATTGGCCCAGTGGAGAATAACCCGGAGCTGGTAAAGGTCTTACTGGCTGCCTGTCGACAAGAGAATGTCGAACATCGACGTCAGGCACTGGAAATGGCTGGGCTGCAACCTAAAGTAATAGATGTAGAGGGTTTTGCTGTCGAGCGCGCTTATAAGTTGATAGAAGACCAGCTCGATCAGGTCGGCGACCAGGTTGTTGCCATCGCAGATATAGGCGCAACCATGTTTACCTTTACAGTGTTGGTGGATGGCAAAACGATCTACAGTCGCGAGCAGTTGTTTGGCGGAAAACAGCTAACCGAAGAGATTCAGCGCCGCTACGGCCTGTCCTGGGAAGAGGCCGGCGAGGCAAAGCGCAAAGGTGGTCTACCTGAGGACTATGAAAGCGAAGTGCTGGCACCGTTTAAAGAAACCCTTATTCAACATATTACCCGCTCCCTGCAATTCTTTTATTCATCCAGTCATTTCAATTATGTAGACCAACTTTTTCTCGCCGGTGGTGTTTCTGCCCTTGAGGGATTGGTCGATGAGGTTGAACAGGCGATTGGGCTGCCCACCGCAGTGGCGAACCCGCTGGCAAATATGGAGCTGAGCAAGTCTATTAATGCTTCGGCAATAGCCAATGATGCCCCGGCGTTATTACTTGCTGTAGGACTGGCGATGAGGAGTTTCGAGTAATGACCACTATCAACTTACTGCCCTGGCGCGAAGAGTCGCGGGAGCAACGCAGAAAAGCTTTTCTCGGCAAGTTGTTTGCCGCTGCACTGGTTGGCGTTGTACTGATATTTATATGGATTTCGGTCGCTCAAGCCAGGTTGGATGATCAAAATTCACGCAATAGCTATCTGCAGTCGAATATTGCCGAGATGGACAAAAAAGTTGCCGAAATCAGTGAGCTAAAGAGTAAAAAGCAGGAGATGATTTCGCGCATGAAGGTTATTCAGGATCTGCAGGGAAATCGCGCGGAGATCGTAAAGATCTTTGATGAACTTGTCCGCGCTGTGCCAGATGGCGTCTATCTTGCAACTCTTGAACAAACCGCAGACGAAGTCAAAATGTCTGGTTTTTCAGAGTCCAATAACCGTATTTCTGCACTGATGAGAAACCTGGACGATTCACATAAGTACGAAGAGTCAAATCTCACCAAGGTTGAACAGGATGAAACGCTTGGCGATCAAGGCAGCGTATTTGATCTGCAGATAAAAATCGAAAAACCTGCTCTCGGGCAGTCTGATATTACTGCACCCTAGGGCAACAAAATTTAACAGTGAAAGACATAGATAGCAGGAACCACATGCAATTTTTAGACAGTATAAAAGAGTTAAAAGATATCGATTTTGCCGAGTTGGATATTCAGCAAATTGGTGCATGGCCAACTGCGTTAAAAACACTTCTAGTCGCTTTGATTCTAGTGGTAATTTTAATTCTGGGTTATTTTTTAAAAGTGCAGGATATTATGCAGCAGACTCAGCATGCTGTCCGGCAAGAGACACAACTATTGCAGCAGTACCAAAGCAAGGCTTTTTTAGCGGCCAATCTGGATGCCTATCGTCAGCAGATGATCGAACTGGATGAGACTTTTGGCGCACTCTTAAAACAGCTGCCCAAGGATACCGAAGTTCCTGGGCTGCTTGAGGATATTACCGAAGTTGCCTATGGAAGCGGGCTCAGCATGAAGTCGATCTCGCTAGAGCCGGAAAAGGTATCTGAGTTTTACGTAGAACTGCCAATCAGGATTGATGTAACAGGCGACTACCACGACTTTGGTTCCTTTGTCAGCGGGGTGGCTTCACTGCCGCGAATCGTAACCTTGCATGATTATTCGATAAAACAATCTGATGCCTCACAATTGAATATGGTGATAGAAGCAAAAACCTATCGTTATAAGGCGGAGGCAGAATAATGAATATTCGCCCCTTAGTAATTTCAGCAGGCTTGTTGCTGTGCACCTTAATTTTGTCTGGATGCTTGGGAGATAAGCAACATGCAGATCTGGACCAGAAAATGGTAGATGCACGCAATAGACCTCAGGGCACTATTGAGCCGCTGCCCACTTATCCACCAGCCGAACGATTTAATTATTCGGCCCTTGCCCTGCGCAGCCCATTTGAGCCGCCAGTGGTTTTAAGTGGCGAAGAGAAGATATCGGGCAGCAGAGTGGCTGCCCCCGACCAATCGCGCCGCAAAGAACCTCTGGAATTAGTGAGTTACACCGCACTGAGTATGGTGGGCACATTATCCAAAGATAGCCAAATCTGGGCGCTGATCGATGATGGCAATGGCCGAGTACACCGAGTGAGAACAGGACATTACCTGGGCAGAAACTTTGGCCAGATTGTCGATATCGGCGCCTTTGAGATGGAGATAATGGAAACTGTTCCAGATGGTAAAGGTGAATGGATTAACCGGCCGCGCACCATGGCCATGGATGAAGAGTGAATAACTCGCTAGGGAAAACTGAAATGATAAGTCGAATTAAAAAACTGTATTTGCTATTGGTGATATTGCCCGGATTTGCCTGGGGAGAAGTTCAGGTAACGGATATCGAATTTGCAGCTCTTCCCGGCGAGCAGTTTGAAATTAAACTCTTATTTTCGGAAAAGCCACCGCAGCCCAAGGCCTATGAGATAAGCAATCCGGCGCGCTTAATTCTCGATTTCCCCGGTGTCGGCAGTAGGCTGGCTGAAAAAAAATATACGCTGGGATTTGAAAATGCCAGCGATGCAGTAATTATTGCCGATGGCAGCCGAACCCGTCTGGTTGTAAACCTGACAGAATCTGCTCCCTTTAAAACCAATATCAGCGGCAATAGTATGACGTTGAGAGTCGGTGTTGATGGAGCCGCAAGGTTTGCAGGGCGTCAAGCCAGTAGTGGGGTAGAGAGTTTTACTGATAATCTCAGTGCCAGTGACCTGAATGTTACCGAGGTTGATTTTCGCCGCGGTAAAGATGGCTCAGGCACCATTAGCATCGGCCTTAGCCAGCCCTCGGTCAATGTGGATATTGAGCGCGACAACAGTGAAATAAAACTCTCTTTTTATCAGACAGATCTGCCAGAGCGTTTGGATAGACGCCTGGATGTTATCGACTTCGCCACTCCTGTACAGACCATTGACACTGTTCAGGAGGGTTCTACTACCACTATTACTATTGAGGCTTCTGGACAGTATGACTATTTAGCCTATCAGGCGGATGGTCAGTATGTGGTTAATATCAAGCCACTTTCCGATGCTGAGCTCGAAGAGCAGAGTAAGAAATTCGCCTTTAGCGGGGAGCGCCTGACTCTTAACTTTCAGAATATTGAAGTTCGTTCAGTGCTGCAGATTATCGCCGAATTTACCTCTCTCAACCTAGTCGCCAGCGATACGGTGACCGGCAGCATCACCCTGAGATTGGACAATGTTCCCTGGGATCAGGCCCTTGAGATTATCCTTAAGGCCAAGGGTTTGGATAAGCGTCAGGAGGGCAATGTGCTGATGGTGGCACCGGCGGCGGAAATTGCCGAGCAGGAGCGCCTGCAGGTTGAAGCCAACAAGCAGCTGCAGGAATTGGCGCCACTGGAAACCGCCTTTGTGCGAATTAAATATGCCGATGCAGGCGAAATATTTGAATTGTTTACTGCCCGCAATGCCGAGACGGGGCAGTCCGGGGGTGGAGCTCGTGAAGGAAATGCCACCAATACCATTCTCTCGGAGCGCGGCAGTGCAATTGTCGACGAGCGAACCAATACGATTATCCTGACTGATACCGAAGAGAAGATTAATGAGTTTAAGCGGCTGATCAGTGAAATCGATGTGCCGATCAAGCAGGTATTAATTGAAGCGAGAATCGTTATTGCCAATACCGACTTTAAAAAGGAATTGGGTGTGACCTGGGGTTTGGCGGGAATTGATAAGCTCTCTGGCGGTCAATTTTCGAGCGCCAGCGGCGATAGGACACTGGGTTTTTCCGGTCGAAGATCCGGTTTGACGCCGGGGGCAGGGGTTGTTGAAACCTTTACCTACTCTGCGGATGAGGTAGATACTACAGGGCCCGACGGTCAAGCTGGTACTGCAGATGATGTCACTGTAGTTACGCAAAATTATGATTTTGGCTTGGGTGATAGTCTGGCGGTAGATTTGGGTGTCGCTGACGCTGCAGGCTCATTTAGCCTGGGTTATCTAACCGATAACTTTCTGATCGATCTTGAGCTTAGTGCACTGGAATCGGATGGCTTTGGTGAAATTGTTTCACAGCCAAAAGTTCTCACCGGTGATAAACAGCAAGCAGTGATAAAATCCGGCACCGAAATCGCCTTTCAGAAAGCCACCTCAAGCGGCGCCACCAGTGTCGAGTTTAAAGAAGCTGTTTTGCAGTTAGAGGTCACGCCACAGATAACACCGGATAATCGTATTATTATGGATCTGTTGGTCTCTCAGGATTCAGTGGGCGCCTTTACCCCAACCGGCGAACCATCAATCGATATTACCCAGATTCAAACTCAGGCGCTGGTAGGCAATGGACAGACACTGGTCTTAGGGGGTATCTTTCAAACCGAAGAAGTCAATGGCACAGAGAAGGTGCCACTGCTCGGCGACATGCCTTTTTTAGGTAGGCTTTTTAGAAATGACCTGCGAAATATTGAAAAACGTGAAATACTAATCTTCATAACACCAAAAATAATTGACGATAGCTTATTGGATCGATGACACCACAACATATATTCCTGGTCGGCCCCATGGGAGCTGGCAAATCTACTATTGGTAAACATCTGGCAGATCTTCTCGATCTGCCTTTTGTCGATGTCGACACCGAAATTGAATCTCGCGCTGGCGCAGATATCCAATGGATATTTGATATGGAGGGCGAACAGGGCTTCCGTGACCGCGAGTGCAAAGTGCTCTTGGATTTGGCCGGCAATGCTCAGCCAACGGTTATTGCGACTGGTGGCGGTATTGTATTGCGCGATGAAAACAGAGCGGTTTTGATGCGCAGCGGTCGAGTGATCTATTTGTCAGCCACTGCTGAGCAGTTATTTGAGCGTACTCGCAGAGACAAGAGCAGGCCTCTGTTGCAGGTTGATGATCGCCGGACAGTTATTGCCAAGCTGGTTGAAATCCGTGATCCGCTCTACAAGCAGGTAGCAGATTTAATATTCCCCTCAGGCTCAATGCAGCCGAATAAATTGGCGAAAAAACTGGCTGAAGCACTTTCGGCGCTATGATAAGCTCTGCGGAATAAAGTGCGCTGTTATCCGGCGGCGTATTAATTGTCCACAGTACCCACATTATCAAGAGTCAGAGTGATTCATGACGTCAGTATCCAAGAAAGTCCAAGTTCAGCTAGGTGAGCGCTCCTATCCTATTTACATTGGCGCAGGTGAAATCCAGCGCGCTGATATCAGCAGCCATATCTGCGGGCAAAAGGTTCTAATTGTCAGCAATGAAACCATCGCACCGCTCTATCTTGAACTGGTTGAAAAGCAGTTGTCGGGTTTGCAGGTGGACAGGGTTATCCTTGCAGACGGTGAGCAGTACAAGAATCTGGATAATCTCAACTTGATCTTTGACCAATTGATCACCAGCCATCACGATAGAAAAACCACATTGATTGCCCTCGGCGGTGGTGTGGTTGGCGATATGACAGGTTTTGCCGCTGCCAGCTATCAGCGTGGTGTACCCTTTATACAAATACCAACCACATTGCTGGCTCAGGTGGATTCGTCGGTAGGTGGAAAAACCGCAGTGAACCATGCGCTGGGCAAGAATATGATCGGTGCTTTTTATCAGCCCCAGGCGGTAATTATTGATACCGATACCCTGTCTACACTCTCAGATAGAGAGTTCTCTGCGGGTCTGGCGGAAGTTATTAAATACGGCCTTATTGTAGATGGGCAATTCTTTGAATGGTTGGAGAGCAATATAGAAGCCCTTTTAAGCCGCGATCAGCAAGCTTTGGCGTACGCCGTTGAACTTTCCTGTGTCAGTAAATCGCGTGTTGTGACTGCTGATGAAACCGAGCAGGGTGTTCGTGCAATTTTAAATTTAGGTCATACCTTTGGCCACGCGATCGAAACGTTCCAACAGTATAAAGACTGGATTCACGGTGAAGCCGTAGCTGCTGGAATGGTCATGGCTGCAGAGTTATCGGTGATGGCTGGTGATATAAGCAGCGCTGATCTGTTGAGAATAAAGAATTTATTGGCGGCCTGCTCGCTACCAATTGCGCCACCCGCGGGCATGAAGGCAGATGATTTTATGCGCCTGATGGTTCGCGATAAAAAAGTGCTCGATGGTCAATTGCGACTGGTACTACTGAAAAGTCTTGGCAGTGCCTTTGTAAGCGATCAATTTTCTGTTGACGACCTGGATGCGATGCTAAACCGGACCTGTGTTTCAGGCTGATTAGCGACCCTCCATAAGCCTGTCAAACAGCGTTTTAAAGCCCGTCTATTCGCCGTTAAATTATGATTTATAGCGCGTTGTGCAGCTAAAGACCGACTGTGAGTTTAATAAGTTGGGAAAATATTCTCTTCGAATGACCCAAATGTAGCCTGAAAGCCAGGGTCGATTCGTATAGAGAATTGTCGAAGGTGTCAGCAAAGTGTAGAATGCGCACCGTTTTGTCTGTTTAGCCTAGTATTGTAATCTTTGGCTATCATCACTTTACTCT
>JABBBF010000180.1:0-11141 GCA_018607545.1 SAR92 clade bacterium
GCTGGGCAATGATCTTTCTTATGAGGAAGTTTTTAGCCAGCAGCTCAAATACTACCTGGGCAAAAATGATGCGCTACTGCTAGTTAGCTCCAGCGGCAATTCCCCCAATGTTGTAAAAGCCTGTGAATACGCCAACAGCCAGGGCGTTCCCACTATTGCCTTTGTCGGCTTTAAGGGGGGCAAGCTTCGAGATATTGCTAAACATTGTGTGTGGATACCCATAGAGAATTACGGCATGGCCGAGGACGCCCACCAGAGTCTTATGCATGTGACGACCCAGTACATTATGGCCTATTCCCATCAGCGTATGGCCGCCGAGGCACAGTGTGACTGAGCACTCTGCTATTGGGGTGGTGGTTATTGGGCGCAATGAGGGTGAGCGTTTAAAGCGCTGCCTGAGTTCGATCCAGAGCCAGCACAGTGGGCCGGTGGTCTATGTGGACTCTGGTTCAACGGATGGTAGTGCCGATTACGCGAGGTCTGTTGGTGTGGATGTTGTTGATCTGGATATCAGTGTTCCCTTTACCATGGCGCGGGGGAGAAATGCCGGCTTCGCCTATCTGATTCAACGTTATGCTGATTGTCAGTTTGTGCAATTTGTCGATGGCGATTGTGAAGTTTCTGACGGTTGGATAGACCTCGGCTTGCAGTTTTTACAGGGTTATCCTGCCTATGGCGCAGTCTGCGGCAATCGCCGAGAGCGGTTTCCCGAGGCGACAATTTATAACCAGCTTATCAATATGGAGTGGCAGGGCAGTGAAGGTGAGGTGAATGCCTGTGGTGGTGATGCTGTCTACTCTGTTGCCAGCTTTAAGGCGGCGGGTTGCTTTAATGAAACCATGATCGCTGGTGAAGAGGCGGATCTCTGTTTACGTATTCGCAGGCAGGGCTTGCGCCTGATGCGACTGGATAGCCCGATGACGATTCACGATGCCAATATGCAGCATTTCTCGCAGTGGTGGAAACGCTCGGTACGCTGCGGGCACGCCTATGCTCATGGTTATGATCTGCACAGATTTGACGCTGTAGAGGGCGAAATAAGCTATAAAAAGAAACTCCTGCTAAGCAGTTTGATTTATGGGTTGTTGCTGCCGGTTCTACTGATTTTTTGCATTCTGATGGGGATTGGCAGTTCGTTAACTACAGGACAATTTCTGTTGTTTAGCCTGGGGGTTTTGGCGCTCTATCTTCGGGTTGCATACAAGGCTGCAACATCGAAATCAGATAGCATTAACTCAATTGGCCAGCGTGTGCTCTATGGGGCTTTTATTTTGTTGGGCAAGCTTCCTGAGGCTCTCGGGGTGCTGCATTACTACTCCAACAGGGCACTGGGTAAGACCAGTAAAATTATTGAATACAAAATGGAAAATAAACAGGAATAGGGAAGCGCTTGTTCGCTAAAGGATTAGGATGATTCACTATATAACCAGTACCGGTGTTGGCAATGCCTGGGTTGGCAATGAGTTGATGGCTCTGGCTGACAGAGGTATTGCCTTTCGCTTGCACTCCCTGCACAGGCCAGCGACAACCTTTTTTAAATCTGATCGTGTTAAGCAGATTGCTGAGCAGACAAACTATATTTATCCGCTGAGCCCCTGGCATGTTTTTGCGAGCCTGCTGTTGGCGCCTTTTCTCTTTCCACGTTATTTTTTTCCGGCGCTGTGGAATAGTTTATTTGGACGCAAAGAGTCATTTTCTATTCGGCTAAAATCAATTTTGCACTTCTGTGTGGCCTGCGTCTGGGCGCGATCTCTGCGCAAGCAGCAGGTTTCCCATATCCATTCTCAGTGGATTAATTCTTGTGGCACTGTGGGTATGTACGCCGCCTGGCTGTTAAATAAACCCTTTAGTTTCACCGGTCATGCGGCAGATTTGTTTCGAGAGCGCTGCGCGCTAAAAGACAAAATTAAACGTGCAGAGTTTATTGTCTGTATCTCTTCATTTCATCGGGATTTTTATCTCTCCGAAGGTGCTGATCCAAGCCAGTTGATTATTAGTTACTGCGGTATAGATACCAGTATGTTTTCGCCCAGTCCAGCGTCTGATTCAGGATCTGAAAGCCAGGGTAATCCCCCAATTAAATTGCTCTCTGCAGCCCGTCTGGTGGATAAAAAAGGCTTTAAATATCTTATTTCAGCTTGTAAAAGCCTGGCAGATCAGGGCGTGGATTTCAGTTGCACCATTGCTGGTGATGGCCCGCTTCTAAATGAGCTTGAATACCAAATTCAGCGGCTGCATTTAGGTGGCAGCGTGACGCTAACAGGACGCCCGATTTTGCAGGAGGATATTCCAGGCTTTATGCGCCGTGGGGATATCTTCTGTCTGCCCTGTGTCTGGGCTAGTGACGGTGATGTCGATGGCCTGCCGCAGATGTTAATGGAAGCTATGGCCTGTGGTGTTCCTGTGGTATCGACAAAATTGGTCGGGATTCCCGATCTTGTGGTCGATGGTGAAACTGGATTGCTTGCTGAGCCCAATAGTACAGATGACCTTAGCAGCAAGCTGGGACAGTTAATCGAAGATCAGCCATTGCGCAGCAGTCTCGCTGCCAATGGTCGGCAGCGCGTTGAGCGACAATTTGATCTATCGACCTGCTTAAATCCATTGTTTGAAAAGTTTATGCAAAACCTTGAGCGTGAAAACATTGCACAAAATAACCTTAAAAAAACCAATGCTAAAGGAATTAGCAAATGATTATTTCGCAAACCCCCTACAGGGTGAGTTTTGCCGGCGGTGGCACAGATTTACCGTCGTTCTATCAAAAAGAGATGGGTGCCGTTTTGTCGGTGGGCCTGTCTCAGCATATGTATGTCACTGTCAGCCCGCGGTTTAAAGCCTCCACTCGTATCGCCTATACGAAAACCGAGATTGCCGACAGCATTGAACAGATCGAGCACACCATTGCCCGTGAGGCCCTGCGTATGACCGATCTGGGTAAGCATCTGGAGATTACCACCATTGGCGATGTGCCATCGGGCACAGGCCTGGGATCTAGTAGTAGCCTGGCGGTGGGTTTGATCAATGCCTTAAATGCCTACAAGGGGCAGATAAGCAGTCCTCAGCAGTTGGCTGAGAAGGCCTGTGAGATAGAGATCGATATTCTCAAAAAACCCATTGGAAAACAGGATCAGTACGCGGCTGCATTTGGCTCGCTCAACTATATGCGCTTTAACCCGGATAACAGTGTCGATGTTGAGCCTGTGCCCTATAAACCTGAAACCCTTCGCGAGTTAGAGTCGCGAACCCTGTTGCTGTATACCGCACAGCAGCGCAGCGCTGACGATATTCTGGTGAAACAGAGTGCCGGCACCCAACGCCAGGATACATTCTCGGTGCTCAGAGAGATGCGCGATCTTGCCGAAGAGATGCGCAGTGTTATCTCCGGCAGTGGCAATATCGACGACTTTGCCGCGTTGTTACATCAGGGCTGGCTGCTTAAAAAATCCCTCGGTTTTGGTATTTCCAACCAACATATTGATGACTGGTATAGCGCAGCGCTAAAGGCCGGTGCCCAGGGTGGTAAGTTGCTCGGTGCTGGTGGTGGCGGGTTTTTAATGCTGTTGGCTCCAGCGGAAAAACATCAGGCAATTCGGGATGCGCTGGGCAATCCGCGGGAGATTCCGTTTGAGGTCGATCGCCGGGGTAGTCGAATAATTTTTATCAGTGACAGGTACAAAATTTAATGCAGTAAAGTATTGGCGTCATATTTTATCGCTATAAAGGATTTCAAATTCCATGGAGGAAAAAATGAAAATATTATTAACAGGTGGTGCTGGTTATGTGGGCAGTGCCTGCTTGCGACTTTTGAAACAGTCTGGTCATCAGGTTATAGCCTTCGACAATCTGGTTGAAGGTCATGCTAAAGCGGTTGATGGTGCCGATCTGGTTGTCGGTGATATTCGCGATACAGTGCTGTTGGAAAAAACTCTGCGCGACAATCAGATTGATGCGGTGATGCACTTTGCTGCAGCCACCAACGTCGGTGAGTCGGTGACCAATCCCAGTTATCATTACGACAATAATATCGGCGGTACTCTGTCGCTGTTAAATGCCATGGTTGCTACTGGTGTTAAAAAAATTCTCTTTTCCAGCACCTGTGCAACCTACGGTTTAAATCCCTCCAGCCCCATGTCAGAGGATGCCGAGCAGGATCCCTGCAGTCCCTACGCGCGAACCAAGCTGGCGGTTGAATGGATGATCAGGGATTTTGCCCACACCTATGGCTTGGGCTTTACTATTCTGCGTTATTTTAATGCTGCAGGGGCTTCGAGTGATGGTCGATTTGGTGAATACCACCATCCGGAGACTCATCTGATTCCACTGGTTTTGCAGGATATCCTCGAAGGTCCAAGAGCCTTAAAAGTATTTGGCAATGACTACCCAACAGCTGATGGCACCTGCATTCGCGACTATGTGCATATTGAAGATCTGGCCAGTGCTCATCTCTTGGCGATGGAGGCAATTGCTGAAGATACTGCCGAGGTTTACAACATCGGCACAGGCAATGGTCAGTCGGTGCTGGATATTATTAAAGCCTGTGAGCTGGTATCTGGTCATCAGGTGGAATACAGCGTTGTCGAGCGCAGGCCCGGTGATGCCCCAGAGTTGGTGGCCGATCCGCGCAAGCTGAAAACCCGCCTGGGCTGGAAACCAAAGTACACAAATATCGAGGATACTGTGCGCACCGCTTGGCTATGGCACAAAAATAAACCAGATGGCTATGAGAAGAAATAACAAGGATCTGATATGAAAGTATTGGTCACCGGTGGTGCCGGTTTTATTGGCTCCCACACAGTCGATAAGCTTATTGAGCTTGGTCACGAGGTGAGAATTCTCGACTGCCTTAAAAAGCCCGTGCATCTCAAGGGGATGCCACCGTGGATTAATAAGCAGGCCGAGTTTATTCTCGGCGATGTGCGCAATAAAGAGGATCTGCAGAGTGCTATGCAGGGTGTTGACGCCATCTATCATCTGGCGGCCTATCAGGATTATCTGCCAGATCTGTCCAATTTCTTTGCTACCAATGCGGTTAGCACTGCATTGCTTTACGAAATTATTGTTGAGCAAAAGTTAGACATTCAAAAAGTGATTGTCGCCAGTAGCCAGTTTGTTCAGGGCGAGGGGAAATACCGCTGCAGTAATTGCCAAACGAAACATACGCCGCTGATGCGCGTGGAAAAAGATCTTATTAAGCGCAGCTGGGAGCATCGCTGCCCCAACTGTGAGACGCCGCTGAGTTGGGAGTGGACCGATGAAAATCATATAGCACCGCCCAATGCCTACGCCCTGTCGAAGCACTCACAGGAGCAGCAGGCGATAGCCTTTGGTGAGCGCTATGGCATTCCCTCTGTGGCACTTCGCTACTCCATTGTGCAGGGCGCGCGGCAGTCTTTCTACAATGCGTATAGTGGCGCCTGTCGTATATTCTGCCTCAACTATTACTTTGCCAAGGCGCCAACGCTCTATGAGGATGGCGGTCAGTTCCGGGATTTCGTCAATATTCACGATGTGGTGGATGCCAATGTATTGGCTCTGACCAATAGCAATATGAATGGCAATGTTTTCAACGTGGGTAGCGGCAAGGCCTATACCATCAAACAGTTCGCCGATATTGTTCGCGATGAAGTTCAGCATCACCACCTGCAGCCCTTACCTGAGGCGATTATTCCCGCTGCCTACCGCTTTGGTGATACGCGCAATGCCTGCTCAGATATAAGCAAACTTAAAAGCATGGGCTGGAGTCCTAAGTATTCTCCCATTGACTCGGTGAGAGAATATGTCGACTGGCTTTACGCTCAGGATAACGTTGAAGATATTTTGGAATATGCAGAACAAACGATGAAGAAACTGGATGTAGTGAGAAATTCAGCCTAACTTATATAAATAGGCATAACTATCTCCAACAGGCGCTAATAACTGACAATGGATTGTTAAATGAATTGGTTTTTTATAAGACACGGACAGATAAATTCCAACCTGAATAAAGTTTATTCGGGCCGCAGTGATGAACCTCTGAATGCAAAGGGTCTCGAGCAGGCCCATCAAGCGGCTGAGCTGGTTAAGTCCAAGGCTATTGATCGAGTCATTTCCAGTCCGCTGGCTCGAGCCGGGCAGACGGCAAATATTATAGCCTCGGCAAATGGTCTTAAGGTGACCTTTGATCCGGCATTTAACGAGATGAAATTCGGGGCCTGGGAAGGTAAAAGTGAAAGCGCTATCCAGCAGCAATATCCACTGGAATGGCGACTGTGGAACACCTCACCCCATCAGCTGAAATTGCCCGGCAGGGAAACGCTTCAGCAGCTTCAGCAACGTGTTGTTGAACGAATGCACAATATCTCTTTAGAGAGCAGGGACAGAAATAGTAAAGACCAAACTATTTTAGTCGTTACTCATGTGGCAGTGATACGTGTTGCACTGCTTTATGCACAACAGAGACCGCTCTCGGAATACAAGTCGGTGACTGTTGATAACTGCCAGTTATTTCCGATTTCTCTGATAGACCATAATTGGCAAAAGGAGCGTATGCAGTGCAAAGCGTTGCGCGAGGTTGCCCGGTGAAGGCGGTTTTATTGATTGCGGGTCTGGGAACCAGGTTGCGTCCACTGACCGATTCGATTCCCAAATGCCTGTTGCCGATCAATGGTAAGCCGCTTCTCGGTATATGGTTTGATAAACTGGTTGAAGCCGGTGTGAGCGATGTATTAATCAATACCCATTGGCTTGCCGATCAGGTAACCGATTATGTGGAAAAACACTGTCCCCCAGAGCTCACCGTCACCATCTCCTATGAACAGCAACTGCTCGGCAGTGCTGGCACCTTGGCGGCCAATCGGGATTTTTTTGGCACCCAGCCGTTTTTTATAATCTATGGCGATAACCTCTCGGATGTCGATCTCGCCGATCTCTATGCCAGTCATATCAAACACAGGCCAGTTTTGACCCTGGGCACTTTCGAGGCAGAGTTTCCAAAGCGCTGTGGCATTGCCGAGATAGATCAACGGCAAATTATTCAGGGTTTTGTCGAGAAGCCGGAAGCACCACTATCCAATCGTGCGGCGGCAGGTATCTATGTTGCCGAGCCAACAATCTTTGATTATTTCCCAGAATCAAAAAATTTATCAGTATTGGATTTGGGCTTTGATGTTATCCCCAGGTTGATTGGGAAAATGCGCAACTATTCGATTGATCAGCTGATTGATATAGGTACATTTGAAAGCTATCAGAAGGCCAACGGAGAATCACAACAGGGCGCCCATCCTTAGGATAGGATTAAATTCACAAGGCACAGTTCACATGGAGAGTGTCAATGCAAAAATTGCATGCAGAGGGACGGCTTTTTACTTCCTACACCAAAAGCACCAACCGGCCCTGCTGGAGTTTGCTTGGCCTGCCATTTGATCAGGTGGGGCCGGATGAAGCGGTTGAAATTATCGATCAGGCTATCAAGACCAAGCGTAAATGCTTTCTCTCCACACCGAATTTAAACTTTATTGTTCAGTCTAAAAGCGACGAATCATTCTATGAATCTGTGATTTACAGCGATCTGGTGGTGGCTGATGGTATGCCACTTATCTGGACAGCCAAGCTGCTGGGTATTCCTCTGCAGAGAAGAGTTGCCGGCTCCTCACTGTTTGAGACCTTACAGAACAAACGCCGAGATAAGTCAATCTCGGTATTTTTCTTTGGCGGGCAGGGCAGTGCGGCACAGCAAGCAGCGGATAACCTTAACCGCAACTCGGTGGGAATGATTGCCTGTGGCGCATTAAATCCGGGTATGGGCTCTGTTGAGAGCATGAGTGACAAAGTAATTATCGATCAGATTAATGCTGCCGAGCCGGATTTTCTGGTGGTGGCGCTGGGTGCAAAAAAGGGCCAGCAATGGATTATGAAAAACCGCGAGCAACTCAACGTCTCTGTTATCAGTCACCTTGGTGCCGTGATTAATTTTGTCGGTGACAATGTTCAGCGCGCGCCATTGCGCTGGCAGAAAATGGGGTTGGAGTGGGTCTGGCGTATTCTTCAGGAACCATTGCTTTGGAAGCGCTACCTGGTCGATGGTTTATGGTTTTTACGCCTGATGATAACCAGGGTTTTCCCTCTGGCCATCTACCAAAAAATACTTGGCAAACAAGCTTCTCAGGCCCTGTCTATAAAGATTGTCAATGATATTCCCGGTAGCAATGTCGAGCTTGTGCTGAGCGGTTCAGCAACCATAGAGCATGGCCGCCTATTGAAATCGACTTGCAGGAAAATACTCGATCAATTGGAGGCATCACCCAACATCTCTATCAATTGCAGCAAATTGGGCTATATTGATAGTTCTGCGTTGGGCACATTGATGCTTTTAAAGGCCAATATTAAGCGCAGGGGCGGTGAGTTTGGACTGTTTGGAACCTCACCGCGAATAAACCGCTTGATGCGCTTACATGGTGTTGAAGAGTTTTTGCTGGAGCAGTAAATGGACTTTAAGGATAAAGCGGTTGGCGCTGATAAACAGCCTGATGGGAGTGGGGATGGGACGGCAAACGGACAGGGACTGGATTTTAAGCAGCTGCTAACTAACAGAGCTTTCCAGTTGTTTTTTGTAGCTCTGGCGCTCAGCTTTTGGTTGTACTGGGATGGCTTGGCTGAGGCTGTTCTGCGCTGGGAGCTTCAGGAAGAGTATAGCCACGGTTACCTGATTCCCTTGGTATCACTGTTTATTCTCTGGGAAAAACGCTTCCAAATTGCCTGCAGCTATCAGCATTTTTCCTGGTGGGGCGTGCCGATTATTGTCGTCGCCCTGGTTATCCTGCTGGTCGGTGAAGTCAGTGCGCTCTATATGCTGATTCACTACTCATTTATTCTCTTATTATTTGGTTTGTCGCTAGCTTTTTTAGGCTCGGCAACCCGCTACACGTGGGTTCCTATTGCGCTGCTCGGCTTTGCCGTGCCGCTGCCCTATTTTATTGAAGTTATTCTCACCTCGAAGCTGCAACTTATCTCTTCTCAGTTGGGCGTTGAGATTATCCGTCTATGTCGTATCCCGGTATTTTTAAGCGGCAATATTATTGATCTCGGCAACTACCAGTTACAGGTTGTCGAGGCATGCAGTGGTCTGCGCTATCTCTTTCCGCTAATGAGTCTGGGCTTTATCGGTGCTTACCTGTATCAGGCATCTGCCTGGAAGCGCACTGTACTGTTTTTGTCCACAGTGCCTATCACCATTTTTATGAACAGTGTGCGTATCGCTATCACCGGCCTGCTGGTCGATAACTGGGGCACTGAGATGGCCGAGGGGTTTCTCCATGACTTTGAAGGCTGGCTGATCTTTATGGCCTGCGGTGGTTTGCTGTTGCTCGAGGTGATATTGATGGAACTATTTACTAGTCGCCAAAGTCTGCGTCAGGCATTTGCTGTGCCGGTATCTGTCAGTGCCGAGCAATTTTCTAGGAATAACATTAGCGCTCTAAAATTTCCCACAGCTGTCGCTGTCTCTATACCTCTTCTACTTGTGGCGCTGGTTGCTGTTGGCAGTCTCGAGAATCGTGGAGAGGATTCTACCCTTAAGAACGCCGAACTTGTCAGCTTCCCCCTGAAGCTGGATGAGTGGGTTGGCATAGATGACAGAATTGAAGCAGATGTGGCGAGAAAGCTCGGGTTCACAGAGTACGTCATGATTAATTATCAGAACCCACAGCATCGCCCGGTTAATTTTTACGTTGCCTATTACGCCTCCCAGCGCAAAGGGCTTTCGCCCCATTCACCGAAAGTTTGTATCCCTGGGGGTGGCTGGGAAATTGCCAATTTCTCGCGCACTAAAGTGGATCAGATGCCGGTCAACCGCGCTTTAATTCGCAAGGGCACTCAGGATCAGATTGTCTATTATTGGTTTGAGGAACGCGGTACACCAGTGGCCAACGAATATATAAAGAAATGGATGTTATTTAAGGATGCACTCTTTTTAAACCGTACCGACGGTTCTCTTATTAGAGTGACTACACCAGTGATGAGCGATGAAACCCTAGCGGATGCAGATCTGCGCGCTCAGGCGTTTATTCGTATTAGCAGAAATAAGCTGTCGCAGCTTTTACCGGCAAGAGTTTTGTTAGAAAAAAGTGTGCCAGAGAAGAGTCTGCCTGTGAAAATTTTAGAGGGAGCACAATGAGCATATCAACCATGAAGGTGTTTTTAAGGTATTTAATTTTAAGTCTTTTTGTACTGTCGGTATCCGGCTGCAGTGGATCGAAAGAGGAGGCTGCCAACAAATACTTGAACAGTGGCATTGAATTTTTTCAACAGGGCGATCTATCCAAGGCCAGCGTTGAATTGCGCAATGCCCTGCAAATTGATCCCAAGTTGGCCAATGCTTACTACTATCTGGCTTTGATCTCAGAGGAAAATAAAAACTGGAAATCACTGTATAAAAATCTCTCCAAAGTCGAGCAGCTGGATGCCAACCATGTGCAGGCAAAAATAAAATTGGCCTATTTAATGCTGTTGGCCAAACAGGCTGATACAGCGTTGGAAAAGGCGGATTTTATTCTCGCGCTGGATAAAGACAACGCCGAAGCATTTGCCATTAAAGCCTCAGCCTATCTGCAAAAAGAGCTCTATGATGTGGCTATGGAATATATCAATAAGGCAATTTCACAGGACAGTGAGTCTGCTGAAATTGCCTCGATAAAGGTTTCCATCATGCACCGGCAGGGAGATACCGATGCCGCCCTGGCGCTGCTGACAGATATTATTGATCGTGAGCAGGATAGTTTGCAGCTACTTCTTCTGCGTGCCGAAATTAACCAGGAAATTAATGATATTCAGGCGATGGAGGCCGACTATCGCACACTAATTAAAAATAACCCCGAGGAAAAAGGTTTCTATTTAAAGTTAGCCAGGCTATTGCATGATACTGCCAGAGTTGATGCGGCTATCGGGGTGCTTAAGGATTATCTAAAGCGAAATGCGAAAGATACCCAGGTGCGTATCGCCATTATTGAAATTCTCTCCAGGCAAGATGCGGATGCGGGAGAAGAGCTGTTAAATCAGTATATTACCAGAGACGCTGCCAATGCCGAGTTGCGGTTTTATCGGATTGACAGATTGATGGCGTCGGGTGATCAGGCTCAGGCATTGGTTGAATTGGAGGAGATTAGCGA
>JABBBF010000180.1:11151-11778 GCA_018607545.1 SAR92 clade bacterium
GCGATGGTTCATTTCAAGACCCGGATTTATTTCGCGCTCGCTCCCTAAAGGCAGATTTGAAACTTGACGCCGGAGATCATGATCAAGCACTGCAGTTGGTTAATCGGGTTCTTCAAGCCGACAGTAATTTTGAGCGGGCACTTTTGGTGCGTGCCAGATATCACCTTATAGCTGAAGATATAGATGCAGCGGTCGCTGATTTACGCACCGTGTTACGCAACAACCCTGAATCTGAATCCGCACTGGTTATGTTGGCAAATGCTTATTTATCATCCGGCTCTGATCAGTTGGCGGATGATACTTTCAGGAAGGTTTTGGATATTAACCCGGGCAATGTGCAGGCCGCAGTGCCGGTTATTCAAAGTCTTCTGGAAAAAAAGGAGATCGATCGCTCTGAGCGTTTAATTGAGAATGCGCTGAAGCGGGCGCCGGACAACGATATTCTGTTATCGATTCTCGCACAAATTAAACTTGCCAGGCAGGACTATGAAGGTACCAGCGAGCTGATAACGCGAATTGAAAAAAATGGCCAAAATCCCGCCTTTAGTCGTTACTTATCCGCTAAAACACTGCAGTCGCAGGGGCAGTACAAGAAGGCGATTGACCAGTATCGTCTCGCTTTGAAGG
>JABBBF010000082.1 GCA_018607545.1 SAR92 clade bacterium
ATACATTGGCGGGGGTTATGCTGATGCATCCGGTGATTGGAGTATAACCATCGATCCCATGAGTGATGGTGACCACAACATCACTGCCGAAGCCTACGATTTTTACAATAATACGAGCGATCCATCTGAGCCGCTGACCATCACCATCGACACCGCTGCACCCGTTGCCCCGCTCAATCTAGCGCTTGCCGCTGGGTCTGATACCGGCATATCCGACAGCGATCAGCTGACTAACGACAGTACGCCAACCATTACCGGTAGCGCCGAGGCAAACGCCACAGTTGAGCTGTTCTCCGGTGAGGATTCTCTCGGCACGGTTACGGCTGATGCCTCCGGTGACTGGAGTTTAACGACCACTACCTTGAGTGAAGGTGAGCATAGTATTGTTGCCCAGGCCACCGATGCTGCAGGCAATTTCAGTGTTGTCTCTGAGGCGCTGACGATTACGGTTGATATTACGGCCCCCAGCCTTCCCGCGGATGGCGTTTACATGTGGTGGGCACCGGAATATCAGTGGGAAGATGGACTCTCTATTTCTGCTGGAATTAACGTCCATCTATCCCTGGATAATTACAGTTCGGTGCAGGTGACTAGCTCGGAGGATGGTCTCTTGGAGACCGCCCACCCTCACGAGGATGGCTACGACTTGTGGCACACTGATGCAGATCTTAGCGAGGGCGTCCACAGTGTTACGGTAACCGCCAGTGACGCTGCGGGTAATATAAGTGATATCTCGCCCGCGGTTGAGATTATGGTTGATTTAACAGTACCAGAGGCCCCAGTTCTCGATCTGACCGCTGTCTCCGATAGTGGTTCTTCCGCCACGGATAATATCACCAGTGACACCACGCCCACCTTTTCGGGCACAGCCGAGGCGAATGCCTTTGTTTCTTTGTACGCTGGTGATACATACATTGGCGGGGGTTATGCTGATGCATCCGGTGATTGGAGTATAACCATCGATTCCTTGAGTGATGGTGACCACAACATCACTGCCAAAGCCCTTGATGGCTACTATTCGAGCGATCCATCTGAGCCGCTGACCATCACCATCGACAGCAGTGAGCCCACTCTTAGTGCTGCTACTCAGCGCACCACCACGGTGTCGACCAACGACACTTTGGTAATGAGTTTCGATGAGGATGTTAGGTTAGGCAGCGGCAATATTACTCTAACCGATGGCAGCGAAATAATTACTATCGATGTGGCCACCAGTGAGGGGCAGCTAGCAACCAGCGGTGGGCAATTGACAATCACTCCCACTGAAGGTGGTGATTATGGCTCTTATTATTTGCAAATTGATTCAACCGCTATTACTGATGTTGCCGGCAACGCCTTTAATTACCTTGGGGAACCAACTCCGGAGCCGGAAGCGGCTATTGAGGTTGTGTTTGATCTGGTGAATGGCACTTCTACGGATGTCGACAGCAGAATATTCGCCGCTGATGAAAGCTATAATATTTATATTTTGGTCGACTCGTTTGCAGCTGATGTGACCCTTGATGTGGGGAATAACTGGACCGGGGCAAATAATCTTGGCAGTGACGATACTGTCTATTTGGTCGGCAGTGGCTCCACTATTGTGGATGGCCTAGGCCATCCATTTGCCTCGCAAACAGCTGCTAGTGGAGCTATTATTTGGGCTGACAGTGGCTGGTTTTCAGGTGCTAGCGCCGCACCAGCGACACTCTCATCCGGTGGGATTTTCTACCGCTCTGGCGGCTTGAGCAGCAGCGACTCTACCGCGATTTTCTCTAGTTGGTCTGGTATTGCTGCTGGGGGCACGCTGACCGCATGGTCCACTGGTGGAAATTCGACTATATTGCCGACCGGCACGGCGGTTAGCTAAGTGTTTTTGAGGTGATCAGTAATAGCCTTAAGCTATTGAGAAAACTGTCGGATCAGCAGCAATATTTTGAGTTGAGAGACCTGAGCCAGTCAGTTTGGCATGAAACCCAGGCGCCAGTGGTGTTGCCCCTACTGGCGTTTGCGCAGAGTCGGACGGGTGATGCTGCTCTCTCTGAGCAAACGCTCGAGCAGGCATTGCTTTATCAGTCTGAGTTTGATGCCGAGGCATTGGTAGATCTGGCCGCAGTGTTGATTGTGCTGGAGCGGCTCGACGATGCTGTGAGGATCCTAGACGAAGTGCTTTTACAGCGCCCGGAGCAAGCCCTTGCCTTGGCACGTCTCGGCTACTGCCGACTGTTACAAAATGATTTCGAAGGCGCCCAAACCCTGTTGCAAAAGGCTATTGCGCTGCAACCAGAGCGTATCGGTGTTTTGCTTCATCTGGCGCATGTGCACCTCAGTCAGTCACAGCTCGAGGAGGGTCAGCAGGCGGTAGATCAGGCCTTTGTGCTGCTAACAGAAATCAGCCCTGAGTTACCTCCGGCGCTTCTTAGTCAGCACGATTATCAATTAAATGGTTTGCAGTGCCGTATTTGGGTCGATGGCCAGCAGTACGATTTCGCTGAGCTGTGGCTGCAGGAACAGGCTGACTTGCAGCGTCAAGCGGCGCTGACAGAAGTCGCGTTTATCAACTATCTGTGCCTGTACACGCAGCTGCTAGCAGGGCGTGATATGCATGGGCAAGCGCTAGATATACTGAGAGAATATTTTAAACTATTCCCACAAAACCTTGTGTTGCTCCGCCAGATGGCAGAGTTATGTCAGGTGCAGGGCCATTTTGTTCAGGCGCTTAAACTTTTGCGCCGGGCGCTAAAACTGGATCCTGACAATGTCGTCCTGTGGGTGAGATTAGCCCATGTCTGTGTGCAGTGTTCCGACAAAGGCGCGCGTCAGGCGGCCCAGCGAGCGGTTGATTTGACTGCGTCGCCAGAGCAGAGTGCCGAGCAAACGGCTACTCCGCTCAGGATGCGATGGGCGGAGGCGCGCAGTGCCCTAGCGCAGGTGGAGAGCCATGAACAGAATTTTGATCTCGCCGAAACACTGTTTCGCGAGGTGCTGTTGGAGCAGAGTAATTGTATTCCAGCCCTGCAGGGTCTGGCTCAACAGCAGATGCAGTGTGGACAGATAGATGAAGCCGTTGAGCTGTTTGAACGCATCAAGCAGCTCGATCCTGTGATGGGCCATGCGGCGTTGATTAATGCCCGGCGCTTTCCAGAAGATGTGGCAATCTTGGATAAAATAGAACAGGCTGCCAGGGTGCCGAGTCTTGAGGGGTCACTGCGCTCTACATTGTTGTTTAAACTGGCGGTGGCATGGGAGAAACGCGGTGACTACGACAGGGCCTTTGACTTTGCTGAGCAGGCAAATCAGGCCAGTAAAAAGTTTCTTACCTACGACGCCAAGGCGCACCGCGAGCGCTGTGCGCGCATTCGTTCTGGCTTTTCTGCCGAGTTGTATAAGCGCCGTGCAGAACATGGCGTCAATAGCAGTATGCCGGTCTATGTGCTGGGTATGCCGCGCTCTGGCACGACGTTGGTGGAACAAATTATTGCCGGTCACAGCCAGATATTTGGCGCCGGTGAGTTGAATTTAGTCGGCCAGGTAGTGCAGGGGCTGAATCGCTGGGAGCGGCATGTGGGCTCGGGTCGCTGCTATCCTGATTCGGTTGATGATATAACCGCCAAGGTCAGTGCTGGCATTGCCACCAATCTGCTAAAAGAGATGCAGGAACTTGCGCCCGATGCTCTTCATGTGGTGGATAAAATGCCACATAATTTTGAAAATATTGGTCTGATCAAGTTTTTGTTTCCCCAGGCGAAAATTATTTCGGTGCGGCGCGATCCCCGTGATATTGCCATCTCCAATTATTTTACCGACTATCAATCCAAGCACGGCGGCATGGGCTTTGCCTATGAGCTCGGCGATATTGGCGAGCAGTTGGCGGATCACAACCTGCTGATGCAGCACTGGCACAAGCTGTTTCCGGGTGAAATTCTAGAAGTTAAGTATGAAGATGTGGTGGATGATCTCGAGAGCCATGCCCGCAGGATGATTGATTTTATTGGGGTTGATTGGGAACCCCAGGTACTTAATTTTAACCAGCTGCAACGCCGGGTTAAAACCGCCAGTCTGTGGCAGGTACGGCAGCCAATTTACAAGAGTTCAAAGGCCCGCTGGGTCGATTACCAAGATTATCTCGGGCCGCTAATAGAGGGCACTAACCGCAAAATTCAGTCGCAGCCGATTGAGATGTTGGGTTTGCCGCAAGCGGGATTCTTGGTGGATGGGGTTGATCTGTTTCGCCAAGGTAATTTGGATGCCGCCGAACTGAGTTTTAAAAAGATGTTGCACCACAATCCGCAGCATGCGGCCTGCGCCTATATGGTTGGGCTGGTGTATCTGCACAAGGGGCATATTCGAGAGGGCATTGCCAAGATTGAGCCGGCGTTGGAGAAAGCGCCATGGCAAAAGGAGTGGCGCGACAATTTGATCAAGGCCTATCGTTTAGTGGGTGAGCACGACAGGGCTGCAGAGCTTGAGACCAGAGTCGGTTCTCGTCAGAGGGTTGGCTCGGCGATTATTGATGAGGACATATTGGCGCTTGATAATCAGCCTCTGTGGGTTGATAAGGCGAATGAGATGGCCGGTTTCATTGAGCCATCCTAAGTGAAATGGAAGGGTTTGCTGGCGATCAACTGAGACCTTTCGTCGCTGCGCACTGTCGGGATAACTAAATGAGTTAGATCGAGTTGAGGGGCTATGGCGGGGTGAGTGAGAGGTGTGTGGCCACTCGTGAGCCCTAACCAAACCAGATCTTAAATAGATTTCTGGAGAAACATTACAATAAATAAAGGATTCCAGAGCGTGTTTTTTAGTCAACGTATACCGCAAATACTCTTCGCATTGGCACTTGCCTGTGGCAGCACTCTATCGTCAGTAGCCGTGGGGCAGGACTTTGACCAGGGGCTGGTTTCGGCGCTGCGCGCGACCCTAAATTTCCATCCGGCGATAAAAGGTAAACAGGCCGAGCTGGACGCGCAAAACTACCTTTTAAATAGCGCCAGGGCGGGCCGTTACCCATCGCTATCGCTACAGGCCAACAATCTCGACGATGAGTTCAACCGCGGCTCAGTGCGTTTGCAACAACCGCTGTGGACCTTCGGCAAGATCAGCGGTGCGATCAGACAGGCTGAAGCTGGGCTTAGCGCGGAACAGTGGGAGCTGCTGCAGGTGCAGCGCCAACTCATGGAAGAGACCGCCGTGACCTATGCCAAAATCGAGGGTATCAACCAGCGCCAGCAGGTGGCGAATAACAATGTCGCCGAGCATCAGGCCTTATTTCAACGTATTGAACGGCGCAGGCAGGGTTCATTAGCTACCGCAGCTGATGTGCAGTTGGCTCAGTCGCGGCTGTTACAGGCTCGAGTGCAGCGTCAAACTATCGGCGGCGAGCGACTCGTCGCTCTGTCTGAGTTACAGAGCCTGACTCAGGTTTATGTGATCACCGATATGCCGGTCGATCCGTTACTGGCGCAACTGCCTGCACTGCAAGAGGTGGAGAGGGTTGCACTGGATAACAGTGCCGATTTGCAGGTTAAGCGCCAGCGCCTAAAAGTCGCGGAGCTGCAAATAGAGGCACAAAAAGCCGCGGCCAAGCCAAATATCTATTTTCAGGTGGATCACGATGTTGGCGATTCACAGATCAATACCGAGCGCACCCGCTATGGGGTTAATTTTATCGCCAGCTTCGATGGTCTTGGGCTAGCTAGTCGCGGTCAGGTTAAAAGTGCTGTGGCCCGATCTAATGCCGCCAAATACGATCTCGACACCAGCCTCAATGAGGTCAAGCGCCGAGTTACTATGTTGATGCTTAATCGCAATGTGCAGCAGGTTGCGGTTCGATCTCAGGGGCAGGTGGTGGATTCAATGAGTGCCTCTCTGGCTTCTTTTACTCGGCAATATCAAAGTGGCCTTAAAACCTGGGTAGAAGTGCTCAACACTCAGCGAGAATTAACTCAGCAGCGACTGTTGCTGGCACAACTGCAAAATGACTGGTTGATTCTGTCATTGCGCGTGGCAACTCTAATCGGCAGCTTCGATCAGCTGGCAGGTATACAGGCTCTATGACAAAAGAATTTGAAGTATCCGACACGCAATCCCCAGTTCCCGAGGCCCAACCCTCTTCGATTGATGATACAGGCTCCCAGCCGGCGCTATGCGCTGCAGTATTGAAGTTATACCTCGATCGCCTCGAGGTGTCGGTTGAGGCCGGTGCAGTGACCCATGCCTGCGCTCAGGTCGAGCAGGGTATGGAGCAGGCCACTGTTTCTCAGTGTCTCACTGGGGTATTGAAAATCCTGCAGCTAAAAAGGATTCAGGTTGCGCAGCTAAACTGGAGTCGTTTTGATCAGCGGCGGCTGCCGGCAATGGTTTTTCATCAGCAGCAGTGGCAGTTAGTCGAGCGCGGCGATGAGGGCCTGTTGCTGCTCACCGATGGCCTGGGTGAGAGCATGCAATTGCCCGGTGATGAGCTGGAGAACCGGCTGCTGCTGTGGTTGCGCAGCGCCCCCTCGAAACCCAAGCAATCGGCGTTCTTTGCCAAGGGTAATATTGCCGCGCGTCTGGTTTTGGATGAGGTGTTTAAAGAACGCCGCTGGTTGCGCGATACCTTGATCGCTTCTCTGGTGGTCAATGTGCTGGCGATTGCCACACCAATTTTTGCCATGCAGGTCTATGATCGTGTGGTCCCCACCTTGGCCTATGCCACGCTGCACACCCTGGTGGCGGGGATGGTGATTGTCGTGGCCTTAAATTGGTTGTTAAAAATTGTCCGAGCTCGAATTGTCGACAGTGTTTCCTGCGCGGTGGACAAAGCGGTGTCGCAGCAGGTATTTGATCATGTTATGGGCTTGCAGCTGGATACTCGGCCGCGCAGCTTAGGCACTCTCGCTGCACAGGTTGGCGGCCTGGATCAGGTTCGTCAATTCTTTACCTCGAGTGTTGTTTTTGGGCTGGTCGACCTGCCATTTGCGCTGCTGTTTATCGGTTTTATTGCCCTGATCGGCGGTCCTATTGCCTGGGTCTACCTACTGTTGCTGCCAGTGGCGATTATTCTCGGCTGGATCACTCAGCGCCGGTTGCGCAGTTTGATGCAGGAGCAAATGATACGTACCAATGAACGCCAAGGGCTGCTGGTTGATGCGATTCAGGGCGCTGAATCGATTCGCAGCAATAACGCCGGATGGCGGTTTTCTGAGCAGTGGCAGCAAATTACCGAGACCATATCCCAGTACAGTATTCAGCAGCGGGCGATCAGCAGTCGCGCCACGGTGACAACCGCCAGCCTCGCCATGATTGCCTTTGTCTGCGCCATCGTGGTGGGCGTCGGGCAGATTGAAGCTGGCAACCTAACCATGGGCGCACTGATTGCTTGTAGCCTTCTGGGTGGTCGAGTGATTGGTCCTATAGCGCAGAGCGTGCAGTATTTTTCCCAGTGGCAGAATGTTAGTCAGGCGCTGGAAATGGTCAATCAGCTATTGCTTCAGGATAGCGAACGGCCTCCGGGCAAAGTACTGCTGATGCCGGATCAGGGCGTGGACAGTATCGACTTGCAGGGGCTGACATTTTCCTACCCCCAGAGTCCGATAAAACAGCTGGATATCAACCAGTTGAGTTTCAATAAGGGTGAGCGCGTGGCGCTGCTCGGCCAAGTGGGTTCAGGGAAATCGACTCTGTTGAAAGTTCTCGCCGGTCTCTATCGACCTTCGACCGGGCGGGTGCGTCTGGGTAATGCCGATCTGTGGGAGATCGATCCGCATCTTGTTGCCGACCATGTTGGCTATCTGCCGCAATCTGTGCATCTGTTTAAGGGCACCTTGCGCTCCAATCTGGATCTGGCTGGCGTGGCGGGAGATTCTCACTTACTGGATATCTGCCAACTGCTCAATATCGATAAAATTGCTGCAGACAATCCGCTGGGTATGGACTTGGAGATTAGTGAGGGCGGTGAGGGTTTGTCTGGTGGTCAGCGTCAGTTAGTAGGCTTGGCCCGAGTGTTTCTTGGCCAGCCGAAGGTCTGGTTGCTGGATGAACCGACTTCGTCACTGGATGTGGAGACTGAGAAAAAGGTCCTTGAGGCGATTCAGGCCAAGGTAAAGCCCGACGATATTCTCTTTATCTCAACCCATCGCCCAGGTTTGGCGGCTCAGTTGGCGAATCGGGTGCTGGTGATCAAGCGGGGAGTGGTGGCGGACGACGGCAAACCTGAAGCGGTGATTGCCAGGATGATGGCCGGTCAAGTCGGCAATCGTGCTCAAAACCGCCAGTCAGTGAACGCCAGTCAGGCACAGATGAATAGGGGATTGCCCAATGTTATTTGATCGTTTATATCCCCTCGAAGGGCCAGCCAGTGAACGTACCATTGCCGGCTTGCAAAGTTATCATCTGCGCAAGTTCTCTCCGGTGCTGTGGTTGCTGTTGCTGGCGCTGCTGGTATTTGTTCTCTGGGCCTCGGTCTTTCGTATCAATCAGGTGGCGAGGGCGTCCGGTGAGGTGATTGCCAGCAGTCGCGTGCAAATCATTCAGGCGGTTGATGGCGGGGTTTTGGCGCGTCTCAATGTGCGTGAAGGCGACCGTGTTGAACGTGGGCAAATATTGGCCCAGTTAGATCAAACACGGCTCGGGGCTGCGGTAAAGGAGGTCGATGTGCGGCTATCGGCACTCGAGGCCAAAGCCACGCGATTGCGTGCCGAGGTGACCTCAGCAGAGAAATTGGTTTTTTCGCAAAATGTGCTGCGATTTCCTGAGCTAGTGAAGGTTGAACGGGCGCTGTTTAAGCAGCGCCGTCTCGGGTTAGCTGAAGAATTACGCACCCTAAAGGTGGCGGTAGAACTGGCCCGAGAAGAGGTGGATCTGGTTGAAAGCCTGGCCCAGTCAGGGGATGCCAATCGCTCTGAGCTGATTCGAGTGGCCCGCAGCTTAAACGATAGCGAGGCGAAATTAATCAACCGCCGCAACCAGTACTTGGAAGAGGCGCGGATTGAATTAAACAAGACCGACGATGGTATTGCGCAAAATATTCAGATTCTCACTCAGCGGCAGCAGCAGTTGGAGGACAGTGTGTTTACGGCTCTGTTGCCGGGTATCGTCAAGAATGTGCGCGTCACTACCGTGGGTGGGGTGCTCCGCGCCGGTGAGGAATTGATGCAGATTATCCCGATTGGCGACGATCTGATTGTTGAGGCCAAGGTGCGTCCGGCGGATATTGCCAACGTTAAGCCTGGGCTTGAAGCGACGATTCGCTTTGATCCCTTTGATTACACTATTTTTGGGGCAGTGATTGGCGAGGTGGTGTATGTGAGTGCGGATACGCTAAAGAATGAAACCTCTCGTGGGGAAGAAATTTATTATCGCGTACATATTTCCACGGGAACCTATCCGGTGCTGACTACCGCTAGCAAGGAACTGGCTATTTTGCCGGGGATGACAGCGCAGGTGGATATCCGCACTGGCGACCGGACGCTTATGGAGTATCTGCTCAAGCCGTTGCGTAAAACCGTCACTGAGGCCTTTGGCGAGCGCTAGGGGTTTGGTGGGCTTGGGTGCTAGTCGGCAGGAAGTCCTTCGGCCGCACCCACTCTGTCATCCCGACCGCAGTGGAGGTATCTCATCCAGTTGGCATAATACCCTTCAGCTTCGTTCAGGCTTGGGTGCCACTGTGCAGGAGATCCTTCGGCTTCGCTCAGGATGACAGCCTTGTATGCCATCCGTCCAATCAGAATTAGGCGCCTATTTTTGCAGGGTAATGTAGAGAAGCTCCCAGTTCAGGCTGACCTGATGTGGCGTCACAGCAATGCCCACATAATGCTGCAAAGCATCCAGCAATTCTCCGTCACTCACCGCGGTTAAGGAAAAAAGCCCGCTGCAAAAATCCACCATGTCCTGTTGCGAGGCAAACACCCAGGGGCAAGGTTTTACTTCACTGGCAAGCACGGAGAACCCCTGCGCCCTCCCCATAGCCTCGACTTTATCAGCTGTCAGGTAGTCACCACTGTGGCCAGTGCCATTGTGTCGTCCGGCAAAATTATCGAGAAATTGGCTGATGCTATGATTGGCTGGCACATCCCCCAAGCAGAGAAAGCCGCCGGGCTTTAAACCTTTATGGCAGCGCTGTATAAAGCGCGCTTTATTGCTGACATGATGAATTGCCGCAAGGCTGACAATAAGGTCATAGTTGTCGACTTTCAGGGCGAGGTTTTCTAGATCAATTGGTGCGCCATGGTGATGGGTTTTGAATTCACTGCAGGGTTCATAGGAGTCTATTTCTACTGTGGCGGGCAGGTGTCGCTGCAGATAGCCACCACCGGAGGGTATGTCGGCTACTCGGGAAATAGCCTCGAGATTTAACCCCTCGAATAGGTTGCTAAATTCCCTGTCCCTAGCACCGGGAAACTGTCCCATTGCCCGGTCATAGCTTGAACCCCGTGCCTTAAATATCTGCTGATACTGCTGGCTCATTTACTGACTATGCCAGCGCGCTGCACAATTAACTTGCTGATAGCGTCTTTCATAGCCGCGATAGGGGACTCCCAAATATTGGGCGCCGGCGCAGGGTTAATCAGTATATTCATGTTGGCATTGACCTCGAAAGCTAATATCTCGCCTTGTTGGTTAATGCTGCAGTCAATACCATAGTAATCAAGTTTTAACCTCGCCGAAATTTGCGAGATGGTTTTAATCAGCTTTGGCCCCAAGAGCGTTGTAAAAGACTTTAGTGCCTGCTCCTCTTCCTGCTGCAAAGCAGGCTTGCCTGTCATAAAGACTCTACTGTTAGCATGTATTAGCCATTTATCGCTAATAATCAGGTGACGCAAAAACAGACTGTTGCCCACTATCACCAGGCGGTATTTTCGATACAGGCCATCATTCGAGGCGTAGTCAGTAAACTGGGTCAAATAAAAACTTCTGCCGTCGAGAGCATAGCTGTTCATCAGTTCGACGATTTCGTCGCTACTTTGAATCAGAGTTGTACTGACGCCCCCATGATCGCCGGCCTGGCGAAATATTACTGGGTAGGAGAGCTTTGAGGCATTAATAGCGGCCTCTACCTGTTCTGGATTTCTTGGTTTGATGCGCACTGTCAAAGGCATTTTTAGGCCAGTGATGCCTGATAGATTGGCGGAAATCAGATCTCGAGTAGTACTCAGGATCGCATCCGGGTGGTTGACTACCGGTTTCCCTTGGACGGAAATCAATTTTTTGCAGTTCAATAGGGCTACGCTGTGGCTGTCGGGATCAGTGATTTCGTTGAAAATGATATCGGGGCTGAAGTCCAGTTTAGGACTCTTCGCCTGGTGTTTTCCGCTCAAAACGCGCTTGTAGCGAGTGCCAGGAAAGTGTTCTAGGTGCATGAAGATATTGCTTGATCCGCTCAGAGATATAATCGGTTTGCCGTCGGACCCTACTTCGATCTGGCTGCTACCGTTGGACTGGATACCCGCTATAAAGAGACATTGCATAGGGCTTAACACACCTGATTGGATGATTTTGTGGTGCTCGCCGGAGGATTTATTCACTGGACGCTAACAGAAACGGGTTAGCAGGCAAAATAGATCGTGATTCTCAAGCGATCGTTGGATTAGTAAGCATTAATTGTAGCGCTAATTAGTTTATATATATAGCGTATAGTTAAGATCTAGCTAGTCCACGACTGGCCCGGACAAGCCTGTTTAAATTGCCAATTAAAATATCAAAATTTTATCGCGTAGCGGTCCGTGGTCGAGGGGAGGACTTTAGGTCTACTAGCTAAACTGTGCCACATACTTATCTAGCGCATTGGCAAACTCCATCCGATCGCGCTGGGTTAATG
>JABBBF010000149.1:0-7184 GCA_018607545.1 SAR92 clade bacterium
AATGAAGCAACCATGCTGTTGCCGTCACCGCCGTGACAACCGGCACATACAGCTACCTTTGATTCTCCCGCTACAGCATCGCCCGATGCCAGAGCCTGGTTCGCTGTCAGTGCAGCGATTAGACAAATAATACTAAAAAAGCTTTTTTTCATGGTTAATCAACTCGTGCAATCCTTACAGCGAGATAATGACCCTTTAGCCATGGATTCAAATCATATTGACTATAAGCGTGTGTCATTCCTGACTAGCGCGCCCTCTCTCAAGCAATGTCCGCCGGATAATGGCTGTGAAATTGCTTTTGCCGGTCGTTCAAACGCCGGAAAATCCAGTGCGATAAATACCCTTACCCGCACTAAGAGCCTGGCCAGAACCAGCAAAACCCCCGGGCGTACCCAGCTGATAAATTTCTTTGAGTTATACGGCGGCAAGCGTCTGGTTGATCTTCCAGGCTATGGTTATGCCAAGGTTCCGATCGCCATGAAAAGAGAGTGGGACAAACATCTGGCGGAGTACTTGCAGATGCGCCAGAGTCTGGCGGGGCTGGTATTGCTGATGGATATTCGCCACCCTCTTCAGGAGTTTGATCTGCAGATGCTTAACTGGTCGGCTCAGGCGGGTTTGCCGGTGCATTTATTGTTGACCAAGTCAGACAAACTGAAACGCGGGCCCGCCCAGAGCGCACTGCTAATGGTCGAGAGGCATCTGCGGGATATGGATCCCGGTTGCACACTGCTCAGTGCGCAGACCTTTTCTTCACTCAAGAAACAGGGACTGCCAGAATTGGAGTCGGTGTTGGGTCACTGGCTCAGTGCTGATTTTATCGATCCCTCTAGCGATCCAGCTGAGAGTTAGCTAGCGACCTTTTAAAATTGACAGGCATAAAAAAACCCCGATCCATCCTGGATCGGGGTGTGCTTCACTTTACTTGGGAGTTCAGCTTTTCAAGTTTGCTTAATTTGGGGGAGAGTAAGCAATCATATCGTGCACTTATTCAGACAGGCTTAAATCAGATAGTTCAAAAATAATTGTAAAAAAGTGAAAAAACTTTAAATCCTGCCGGCTAGTGCCGTTCTTTCCTCACATTACTCACTATTTTTGCTGTTCCAAATCTCTCTCCTCTGTTAATGCGCCTCATCCCAGTTGTCTCCGACACCTACATCCGCGACCAACGGAACCAGAAGCTCGGCGGCGGATTCCATGCGCTCAACCAGCCCCTGCTTAACCGCTTCCAGCTCTGACTCCGGCACCTCCAGCACAAGCTCATCGTGCACCTGCATAATCATGCGACTGTCCAGATCACTGCTTTGCAGCCATCTATCCACCGAGATCATCGCCCGCTTAATAATATCTGCGGCTGTTCCCTGCATCGGCGCATTAATCGCGGTGCGCTCGGCAGCCTGACGGCGCATACCGTTTCGGGAATTAATTTCCGGCAGGTAGAGTCGTCGACCAAAGAAGGTTTCGACATAGCCATTTTCGGCGGCGGTGTAGCGAATATTGTTCATATAATTTTGCACCCCAGGGTAGCGGGCAAAGTAGAGTTCGATATATTCGGCGGCCTGTTTGCGGTTAATCCCCAGCTGACGGGCCAGGCCAAAGGCCGACATGCCGTAGATAAGCCCAAAATTAATCGCCTTGGCGCTGCGCCGCTGATCGGTGGTGACCGCTTCAGTCTCGACACCAAACACCTCTGCCGCTGTGGCGCGGTGAATATCCTGCCCAGCGTTAAAGGCGGCTAACAGGCTTGGATCTTCGGAGAGGTGGGCCATGATGCGCAGTTCGACCTGGGAGTAATCCGCAGCCACCAAAACACAGCCCGGCCTGGCGATAAACGCCTGACGTACACGGCGGCCTTCAGCAGTTCGGATCGGAATATTCTGCAGGTTAGGATCGGAGGATGAAAGTCGTCCAGTCGCGGTTCCGGCCTGATGGTAGGAGGTGTGAATACGGCCAGTTTCCGGATTAATCATGACCGGCAGCTTGTCGGTATAGGTCGACTTTAACTTGGCCAGACCGCGGTGCTCCAAAATCACTTTTGGCAGGGGGTAATCCAGCGCCAGCTCCTGCAGCACCTCTTCTTTTGTCGAGGGGGCTCCCTTGGCGGTTTTCTTGAGCACCGGGATTTCGAGCTTTTCAAAAAGTATCTCCCCAAGCTGCTTGGGCGAGGCGAGATTAAACTGTTGGCCGGCCAGATCCCACGCCTGGGTTTCCAGTTCCGCCAGGCGCTCGGATAATTCCTGACTCTGCTGAAATAACAATGTGTCATCAACCAGCGCACCGGTACGCTCTATTCGTGACAACACCGGAACCAGCGGTAACTCAATTTCATCGAATACTTTTTTCAGCGTGGCTTCAGCAGAGACCTGTGGCCAGAGCTTGTTGTGCAGACGCAGCGTTATATCAGCATCTTCCGAGGCGTATGGCCCGGCCTGCTCCAAGGGCACCTGGTTAAAAGTAATTTGCGCTGCGCCCTTGCCGGCAACATCGGCAAATTTGATGGTCTCTTCATCGAGATATTTTAGTGCCAGGCTGTCCATATCGTGACGGGTTGCCACGGAGTCGAGGACATAGGATTCGAGCATGGTATCAAAGGCAACGCCCTCTAGCTTTATGCCGTGCTGGGCCAATACACTCATATCATATTTAAGGTTTTGACCAACTTTTGCGATTGAAGGGTCTTCCAGAAGCGGCTTGATTTTTCCCAGCACTAACTCCTGAGATAACTGCTCCGGCGAACCCAGATAGTCGTGACCAAAGGGTATGTAGGCGGCTTCTCCCGGCGCCACGGCCAACGAGATTCCTACCAGCTGTGCACGCATATAATCGAGGCTGGTTGTCTCTGTATCCACGGCGACAAGTTCTGCGGCTTTTATCTTGTCTATCCAAATATCGAAATCGGCTTCGGTTAAAACAGTTTGATAGTCTTTATTGATCGCTACTCTGACTGTTTCAGGGGCCGTCTCAAGGACATCTTCGGAGGCAGCTGCCTTGACTGCCAACTTTTTCCCCTGCTCACCATTTTCTGTCGACCCTGCCAGAGCCTCTTCGATCCACGATTTAAATTCCATATCACGGAACAGACTCAGCAGTTGCGCCTGATCTGGTTCGCCGTTCTGCAGCTCACCAATTTGCAGGGGCATCTCTACATCAGTCTTAATGGTTGCCAACAGATAGGAGAGATAAGCCAGCTCTTTATGCTCTTCAAGTTTCGGCGACATGGTTTTAGCGCCGCGAAATGCGAGGCCGGCCACTTCATCGAGGCGCGCATAGATATCATCCAGCCCCCCTATTCCCTGTAGCAAGCCCAGTGCCGTTTTTTCACCGACGCCGGGGACACCGGGAATATTGTCCGACTTATCGCCGAGCAGGGCGAGATAATCGATAATCAATTCTGGCGGGATACCAAATTTTTCAATCACCCCTTCCCTATCCAGCGTTGAGTTGTTCATGGTGTTGATCAGGGTGATATGTTCATTGACCAGCTGGGCTATATCTTTATCACCGGTCGAGATAATCACCGGCTGCTCGGCCGCTGTGGCCTGGACTGCCAATGTGCCAATCACATCATCGGCTTCGACCCCATCAATAATTAACATCGGCAAGCCCATGGCTTTAATAATGTTGTGGATAGGTTCTATCTGGACACGCAGATCATCTGGCATCGGCGGACGATGGGCCTTGTAATCGCTGTAAATATCGTCGCGAAAGGTTTTGCCCTTGGCATCGAAAACCACCACCACTGTGCTCTGTGGGTAGTCCTTTTGTAGCCGCCGCATCATATTGATAACGCCTTTTACAGCACCGGTCGGCACACCTTTGCTGTTGGTTAGCGGCGGCAACGCATGGAAGGCGCGGTACAGATAGGAGGATCCATCAACTAGAATCAGCGGGGTTTTACAGTCCATATTTTGCATAATATTTCGTCAGTTTCAGCGGTAAAATTTTGTCTGTCAGGATACACGATTTACTCGAAACAGGCCTTAAATTGCGACACCATCGCTATCATAAATTTGCTGTAACCGTCGCCAGTTAATGGCTGATCAAAGCCCTGGGAATCTAGAACCCTTAAGGGCAATTCCAATTCTCTGGCTATCAGCCGAGCATCCTTATCAGCGTATTGGGGCTCTACAAAAATACAGCTGGCACTCTGGCTCACAGCCTGCTGGCGCAACTTATATTGGCTTCTGGCTCCCTGACTGGCACCGCTGGCATCGCGAATCGAAAGCCCCTCGGCCAGATCAAAGGCCGTTGCAAAATGGGCAAAGGCATCGTGATGGGTCAGGTAATTTCTTGCTTTTATTGGCTCTAGCTCAGCTTTTAGCTTCTCTATCAGCTCAGAACTAATAATCGGCGACAACGGCAGGCCGAGACGCTGCTGAATACTGTTTGCCAAAATATTTGCATTGGCGGGGTTTAACCAAATATGCGGATCGAAATGCAGGTGTTGATGATGGTTATGGCTATCGCTCCTTTGATGGTTCTCATTATCATTGGCTTCATGCTTATTTTTCTTTTTGCCTAACTCGCCGACTTCAGCACTGCTGGTATGCGCTGGCAGCAACGCCATATCCATAACCGTAATAAGCCTGGCCTCTGGTAATAGCGTCATTGATTTAGCGACACGTGCTTCAAAGCCGTCACCGATCCAGATAATCAGGTCTGCCTGCTCTATTTTTATCAGTGCGGAGACTGGCAGTGACACTTCATGGGCCGATTGCACCGCAGATTGCAGATACTCCACTCGAGCCAAATCGCCCACCGCCGATTTGGCAATAATCGCTAGCGGCTTGATTGTGGTGATAATCAGCGGCTTTTGCGTTACCTGACCAGCCTGAGCATCGGTATCAGCAACGGCCAGCGAACCCACAACCAGCAGCGACAGCGCCGCAATCAAGTTACTTACGTTATATTGTATCTTTTTAACTATTGACAAGATTATTCCTTACATTCAAGCTTAGACGTTGAAGTTTTAGTATTTTTATAAATGTTATGTTATAACTTAACTAAAAAAATAATTCTAGAGATAGCACCAGATTAAAATAAAGCCCTAAAACTAACTTTATATAGATAATTTTATGCTGACCAATACCAGATTAGTCCATCAGCCCCACGACCATCGGCGCTGTATCCACGCTGCACTGGCTCGTGCTAACGATCTCTGTGCTGCGGAGAACCTGCGTTTAACCCCAACCCGCGAGTCTGTTCTGCGCCTGCTGTGGCAGAGTCACCGGCCTATGGGGGCTTACCAGCTACAGGATCAGCTGGCCAAACTCTCTGGCAAGACAATTGCTCCGCCAACAATCTATCGCGCCGTGGAGTTTTTACTCAAAGTCGGACTGATACATCGTATTGCTTCGCTCAATGCCTATATCGGCTGCCCTTTCCCAAACAGTGACCACAGCAATCTGTTTCTTATTTGTAACGCTTGCGGCAGTGCCGCTGAAGTGGCCCATAACAGCATTAATGACCTGCTAAAAAGCGCCAGCGAAAAGGCTAACTTTACCCTGCAAGACCAGTCGCTTGAGCTTTTCGGCCTCTGCCCTGACTGCCGTTCGCAGCAGGAAGCAGATGATAACCAGGGAAAAGATAATGAATAGCCCTCTAATCACTCTCGACAGGGTCAATAAGGCCTTTGCCGAGCGCCCAGTGCTGCAGAATATTTCCATGCAGCTAATGCAGGGAGAGATTACCACATTGATCGGCCCCAATGGCGCCGGAAAATCGACGCTGGTAAAGCTTATTCTCGGCCTTCTCAAGCCTGATAGCGGCTCAGTTAGCCCTGCACCACAGTTAAATATTGGCTATATGCCACAAAAGATCAGCATTGACCCGAGCCTGCCAATTTCTACCTGCCGTTTTCTGCAGTTGGCCAATACCTCCCATAAAACCTGCCATCAGGCGCTGGAAATGGTTGGCATAAGCCATCTGGCTAAATCGCCGATACAGACCCTGTCCGGCGGTGAGCTACAGAGGGCGCTATTGGCGCGGGCAATTTTGCGCAAGCCTAACTTTTTAGTACTCGACGAGCCGGTTCAGGGCGTGGATGTCACCGGTCAAAATGCACTGTATAAAATGATTGGGGAGTTGAGCAAATCACTGAACTGTGGGGTTTTAATGGTTTCCCATGATTTACATCTGGTGATGTCGGCAACCGATAAGGTTATCTGTCTAAACCAGCATATCTGCTGTCAGGGCCGCCCGGAGCAGGTGACTCAGGATCCGGCTTATATCAATATTTTTGGCCAGACCACTTCTATCTATGCCCACCAGCACGATCATCAACACAGTATTCACGGTGAGGTTTTAGATGATCTGGGCGTGCACCAGCACGGGGAGGGCTGTAATCATGACTGATTTCCTTTTGTACGCTCTGCTCGCAGGCCTCGGCGTGGCGATGGTTGCTGGGCCGCTGGGCTGTTTTGTGGTGTGGCGGCGCATGGCCTATTTTGGCGACACCCTGGCGCACTCGGCACTGCTCGGAGTCTCGATTGGCGTGCTGTTAAATATTAACCTGAGTATTACCGTGGCGGCGATTCCGCTGCTGATGGCCCTGGGGCTGGTCTATCTGGAGCAGCGCGGGATTCTCTCTCTGGATACCTTGCTGGGGATTCTCTCCCATTCGGCGCTGGCTACCGGACTGGTGCTTATCTCGCTGCTTCCGGATGTGCGGGTTGACCTGATGTCGCTGCTGTTTGGCGATCTTCTTTCAGTGACACTGAATGATCTCTGGGTTATCTATGGGGTGGCGGGTACGGTGGTGGCGCTTTTGGTGCTGCTGTGGAAACCGCTGATCAATATTACTGTTCATGCGGATCTGGCGGCGGTGGAAGGGGTTAGGGTTTCCGCTGTGCGCACCGCGCTGATGCTGATTACCGCACTGGTGATTGCAATTGCCATGAAGATTGTCGGTGTACTGCTGATTACCGCACTACTGATTATTCCTGCGGCAACCGCCAGAAGAATTAGTAATACGCCAGAGGGAATGGCTGTCACTGCCAGTGCTATTGCAATGCTGACCGTGGTAATGGGGCTCGGCATGTCCTGGTATACAGATACCCCGGCGGGGCCATCGGTTGTGGTCTGCGCGGCGCTGCTGTTTATGCTCTCTCTGCTGTTTCGGCAGAGAAGTTAGTGATCAAAACCATTGCTGATTGAGCGCCAAGTCTGACGCAAGCCAACTTCGG
>JABBBF010000149.1:7284-11741 GCA_018607545.1 SAR92 clade bacterium
TAGTGATCAAAACCATTGCTGATTGAGCGCCAAGTCTGACGCAAGCCAACTTCGGCATGGGGGGCTTTAAAGAAGCCGTGATAGTGGCCCTTGGGGTTGATCAACACCAGCTGGGTGCTGTGATCAACGGTGTAGTTATCATCGCCGAGGGGCACCTGGGTGTAGGCAATATTTAGCTGGGTGGTGAGACGCAGGATAAAGTTCGCATCGCCGGTAACACCGATAAAATCTTCGTTAAAGTAGGGCACATACTCGGCAATCTTCTCCACTGTATCGCGCTCTGGATCCAGAGAGATCATCACTATCTGCAATTTTTCTTTTTCCGATTCACCGAGATCTTCATACATCTGGGCAAGGGTTGCCATGGTAGTTGGGCAGATATCCGGGCAGTTAGTAAAACCAAAAAACAAGATACTCCACTTATCCTGAAGGTTTTCAAGACTAAAGGGCGCGCCGCGGTGGTCAACTAATTTAAAGTCGCTAAATACTCTTGGGGTGCTCAGCTCTATAGCGCCGTTAATACGCAGTTCGGCAGCAGACATCTGTATTGGCTGATTCATGCGCCAGATAAACCCGAGGGTAACCAATACTATAAAACCGAGTACCGCGACCACGGTCAGTCTAATTCTTGTCTGTTGCTTCATCGCCTAATCTCCCTAATAGCTCGCATGGTTGCGGCTTTAATAAACAGCTCTTTTCAAAAGCCCTAAATAATTCTTACTGTCTCAACCAGGTAGTGGTCGAGCAACATAATGCAAAACAGCACCATCAAATAGGTGATGGAATACTTAAAGGTTTTCATCCCGGATTGGTCATCCTCACCCAGCAGCATAACCAGCGACCAGTAGAGAAAGCCCGCACCTAGCAGCAGGGCACCGGTAAGGTACAGCCAGCCAAACATGCCGGTTAAAAATGGCAGCACGGTAATAACGATCAGCAGCAATGTGTAGAGCACAATATTGATTTTGGTGTACTGCTCGCCATGGGTTACCGGCAACATGGGGATTTCCGCTTTGGCGTAATCGTCCTTGCGGTGAATCGCCAGCGCCCAGAAATGCGGCGGCGTCCAAGCGTAAATTATCAGTACCAACAGCAGGGCGTTGTAATGAATCTCACCTGTAACTGCTGTCCAGCCCAACAGGGGAGGGGCGGCTCCGGCAAGGCCGCCGATAACAATATTCTGCGGCGTGGCGCGCTTTAAATACATGGTGTAGACGAAGGCATAGCCAATTGAAGAGGCGAGGGTTAACCAGGCGGTTATCTGATTGATATAAAGCAACAGTATCGCCATGCCCGCCACAGCGGTGGCCAGTGCGAAGACTATTGCCTGATAGGGCTCGATACGGCCCCGAGCTATAGGTCGGTTGTGGGTACGCGCCATTTTGTCATCGATCTGGCGGTCGACTATATGGTTGACGGCGGCAGCTGAGCCGGCACAGAGGGCTATACCCAGATTGCCGAGAATAAGTATATCCAGGGATACCATTTGATCGGTCGCCAGGAGCATGCCGATCAATGAAGTGAGTATCATCAGCGCAACGACGTTTGGCTTGCACAACTCTAAATAGTCGCGCCAGCTTGCGCCGGTTATTTGTGGTTCAGTTTGCGGCATAGTGCTGCACTCCAATTATTCGGCTTTTTAACGATCCGGTGAGTACTTTAACAGGTGCTTTAGATCGTCCAGCAAGCCCATAACATCGTCGTCTTGTGTGTAGTAGAGAATCGCATCGTTGTCCGGGGTTACCACCATATAGCGGGTATCGCTAAGATCCCAATCCATAGAGCTAGTGGCCAGCAGTGTGCTCAGTTCCGTCAATCCACTGCGCTGAATATTCAGGTGCGGGTGGGCCAGTGCCAGCTGATCGAATTCTTCACCATCGAGCTGTGCGGCATCTGCCAGATAGACGCGCTCTGCACGGCGTACCAGTTTACCCATAAGAATATGAACCTGGCGGGTGTCGAGAATAACTTGCTGGCAGCTGTCGTCACAGCTCTGCCCACCGGCAACCAGTATTTTCCACTTTAGGGAGCTGGCGCTCTCTTCGTCTAGAGCGCTAGTGATATCGATTGCCGGCTTGATCAATGTGCCCTGATTGGTTGTGCCAAGCAACTCAATCATGCGCTCGCGCTCTTCTTCCGTGGTTGGCACCATTAATGTACCGGCCAGCATAACGCTGCCAACCATAATCAACATAATCCAGATCTGGATCTTCATTCCTCTGTTGCGAGGACTGTTTGCGGACTCTTCACTCATTAACGATTTCCCATTTTGTATTTTAACCATGCAGCTATATTGGAGTTGGCATTGACTGTCATAATCAATAACACCAACACCATTACAAACCACTGCACAGCGTAGGCTGTATGTTTTTCCGGCTGTACCGCCACCGTTGGCCAACCGGTCTGTAGCGCGCCAGGTGAATCACTGTCGAGGCGCAGCTGATAGGCGAAAAATTCTTCCGCGTAGAGCTCTTCAGCACGCACCGCCGAAACCCATCCAACGCGTGCCGGCCAGTTGCTGACAGTATCGATTCCATCATCGAGCTGCAGGCCGCCTTTTAAAACGCGGTAGAGTGAGCCACTAAGGCGTACTTGGCCAGTTAGCGGTGCGATCTCTGGCAACTGATTTCTATCCAGTGATGCCTGAACCCAGCCGCGATTAACCAGTATCTTCTGGCTGCCGGTTAGCGGTGTCAGCACTTCAAATACCTCGTATCCGGGTCGTCCATTGCGGACGCGATTATCCAGTAAAAGGCGTCGCGTTGCATCCAGTTTGCCGCTAAATTGAACCGCTCGATACTGCAAATTATCGTCGCCATTGAGTTCAACCAGTGCCGCCGGTGCCGACTTCTGGTTGCCGACAAATTCAGCCAGTATCTGGCGCTTTTCTTCAGCGCGGTCTAACTGCCAGTACCCCAAGCTAATCAGCAGCGGGGTCATAAGACAGACGAACAGCAGCAGCTTGGCATTCGGCTGCCATAAAAATTTATCCGCTGTTTGCTGTGGCTGATCTGTCATTTGTGTTTAAATTCTGTTTTCAGTTTTGGAGTTTGTCATGCTATTAAAGACTATTATCGTCTTGTTGTTTATTGCCATTTTAATCAGCCTGTTCGGCGGACTAAATTTTCTCGTTAAAGACCTCGGCAGCAACAGTAAAAAACGCCTGCTCTACGCCCTTGGCATTCGTATCGGTCTGGCTGGTCTGCTGATCGCCACCATTATATACGGCGCGTACACAGGGCAGATCAAAAGTCAGGCTCCCTGGGATCGACAGTTGCATCCACAAAATGCTGCGCCGATGCCTAAATAGCCCGCTTTAAACAAAAACGGCCAGACTAACTGTCTGGCCGTTTTTTTTCGTCTTTTTTCTGCGTGGGCTTTTTACTGTCCACAGCATCCCAAATTAGTCTAGAACGTAGACGAAGAGGAACAGGCCAACCCAAACTACATCGACAAAGTGCCAGTACCAGGCTGCAGACTCAAAGCCAAATTGGTCGTCATGGCTAAAGTGCCCTTTCAATGATCTAAAGAAAGCGGTCATCAACATAATTGTACCCAGGGTTACGTGAGCACCGTGGAAACCGGTCAACATAAAGAAGGTTGTGCCGTAGATACCTGAGTCCAGAGTCAGACCCATATGCTGGTAGGCTTCGATATATTCTTCTGCCTGCAAGACCAGGAAGATCAGGCCGAGCAGTACAGTGATCCCTAACCAGGTAACAAACTGCTTGCGGTTGTTGTTCTTTAAGCCAGTGTGCGCAATATGCACAGTGAAGCTTGAAGTCAATAGAACCGCAGTGTTCCAGAGTGGTAACCAGCTGAAAATATTTGACCAGCCAGGGAAGCTCATCGCTTGGTCCGGACCTTTAAAGATTGCTGCATCGCCATTGGCGGCTTGATCTGGTGTTTCCATTACTGGCCACTGTGCTTCATAACCAGGCCATAGGATTGCGTTGTTAGCGACAGCTGCATCTGTTGGCGTATCGTCGAATATGGCGATAGCAGCATCACCGCCCAACCAGGAGTTGACGATTACACGCAGGTAAAACAGCGCACCAAAGAACGCCGCAAAGAACATTACTTCAGAGAAAATAAACCACAGCATACCCAGTACATAGGAGTGCTTGAGTTGGGCATTGGCCAGACCCTGCATATTTTCAGTGATCACTGTGTTCCACCACATGCACATGACAACCGCCATGACCAGGGTGCCAAGTATCAGGATATATGGGTTGCTGCTATCGATAACCCAGGTTGCCGCACCATAGGCCATAAGACCAAAACCAGTAGCCGCTGCAATGGGATACTTGCTCTGCTCTGGTACGTAATAAGTACTTTCTTCTGACATTGTTACTCTCCGTTTATCTGTTTCCAGTTATCAATGGAAACTACTGTAACTGTACTAGCGGATTCGCCATTCGATCGGTTATATCGAAAATCGTGTAGGAAAGCGTCAA
>JABBBF010000183.1:0-7029 GCA_018607545.1 SAR92 clade bacterium
ACAAACCCCTGCTCAACCAAATAACCCAAATACCCCTTAATGGTTTCCCGGTTGATTCTGCTGCACTGAACATCGGCGTTGTACAGGGTGTCGAGCATCGGCAAGTAGCCTTCATCAAAATCAAACTCCTCCGAGAAGCAACTCTCCTGAGGAGTCGACGGCTCATCTATATAGAGGCCAGTCAAGGTTTCAAGGATGCTTGAGTCAGGGTTTTTACTGGCTTGTTGAGTGAGTCTGTTCTGCCATTGGTCTAGGGGAATAACATCAATTCGATAACCAAACTCGACTAGGGCGGCAATTAACTCACTCCAGTCCATTGGTTGTGGGCTGACAATGTCAAAGTGCTGGTTCAAGTGATTGGAGTGCTTGCACAGTGTGACTATGGCTTTGGCGACAAAGTCCACTGGGGTCAGGGTGGGTGAGCAAATTAGCGCTAATCCGGTGCTGTTGGGTATGGCGTTTAGTTCGATACAGCCTTTAATCAAAAGACAGATACGGTCGTGAGTGTTGGAGGCGCCATATTGGTCGCCGCTCACCATTCCCAGGCGATGCACGGATATAGGTATACCTTTGTCGCTGGCTAGGTCGATCATTTTTTCCGCGGCATATTTACTCAGGGCGTAGCCATAGTCATCGCCGTTGGAGAGTCGCGCAAAATCATCTTCGCTGACGCTGTCGGTGTTGAGTATCGAGATATGGTGTACTGATTTTATTTTCTCGGTGGTAGCTAGACGCAGCACCTCGCGGGTGCCATCCACATTGGCGGCTTTTAATATGTCGTAGGGGTAGACATGGTTGACCCAGGCGCCGCTGTGAATAATGCTGTCGACGTTTTTTGCCAGAGAATTAAAGTCGGTGTCAGGCAAGCCAAGGCGTGGCTGGGAAAGATCACCGAGGACAGTGTTAATACGATCGCCGAATGGGTCCTGATAGAGATTGTATTGGTCGAGTGTTTGACGGATTCGCGCGGCTCCTTGGTTCACTGAGTCGGCGCGGATTAAACAGAAAATCTGTGCGTCGGTTTGGCAGAGCAGCTCTTTGAGTAAAAAGGCACCGACGAATCCACTGCAGCCGGTTAGCAGGATAGCGCTGGGATTGCGTATAGAACCCCAGGGCAAATCATTAAGTTGGATACTGTTGCCTAAGGCGATCTCGTTAAGCAGTTTGCCAATGCGCATCTTAGGCTTAGTGTTGATCTTTATGGATTGGCCTAGGCGGGCAATGGTGCGCTGCTCGAAGACCTGTTTAGCGGTCAGTTCTAAACCCCGTTTGTGACACAGAGAGAGCATGCGCATCACTGAAATGGAATTGCCGCCAAGCTCGAAAAAGTCGTGCTCAGTACTGATATGGTTTTCTGGCAGGGCCAGAATCGTGGCCCAGATTGCCACCAGTTTCTCTTCAATGGGATTGTTTGGTGCGCAGTATTGGCTCGGTTGCAGGGCGTTGAGGTCTGGCTTGGGAAGGGCTTTTCGGTCAACTTTCCCGCTGTTATTGAGTGGCAGTTTGTCGAGAGTAATAAACAGCGAGGGAACCATGTAGTGGGGCAGTATTGCCTGCAGTTCGCTACGCAATAGTTGACTGTCTATGGCTATATCTTTTTGCCCGGCGACATAGGCCGTGAGAAAATGGTTGCTGCCACTGTTGTCGCGACTGTGGGTAAGTACCACGGATTCACGGACCTGGGGTAGGCTGGTAATGGCTGCTTCCACTTCCCCCAGTTCAATGCGATAGCCTCTGATTTTTACCTGATCATCAACCCGTCCGCAAAATTCAATCTCGCCAGTGACGGAGTAGCGAGCTAAATCGCCACTCTTGTACATGCGTTGCCCTGGTGTTTCGCTAAAGGGATCGGGGATAAATTTTTCTGCGCTGAGTGCCGGGCGATCTAAGTAATTACGTGCCAGTCCGTCGCCGCCAATATGCAGTTCGCCTATAACCCCAATGGGTACAGGCTGGCACCGACGGTTGAGTATATAGGTTGTGGTATTACTGATTGGCCGTCCGATGGGTACCGACAGATAGTGGGCGCAGCCATTGGTACCCAGTCTGTTGTTGTCGATGGCGTGGTAGGTGGTAAAAGTGGTGTTCTCAGTGGGGCCATAGACATTGACAAACTGGGTGTCGGGACAATGGTGGCAGGCTATTTTAATATGTTCGAGGGAGAGGGCCTCGCCGCCAGTAAGTACTAGGGGTGCAGTTTTTAGGGCTGCAGGGTGCTCGTCGACCAGCATATTAAATAGCGAGGTGGTTAAAAAAACCGTATCTATACGCTGCTCGAGTATGAGCTGCTCTAAGCCTAAAGGAGACAGTGTTTCATCAGGGTAAAGCACCAATGTGCCGCCGTTAAGAAGCGAACTCCATATTTCAAAGGTGGCAGCGTCGAAGGCGATGGATGAGACATGCAAGGTTCGCTTGCTGCTGTGAAGGCGCTGGTACTGATTGTTTTTGCTCAGGCGAACCACGCCTTTGTGAGGTATGCCAACCGCCTTAGGCAATCCGGTGGAGCCAGAGGTGTAATTGACATAGGCCAGTTGCTCAGGTGTGGATGCGATTGATGGCGTAGTGGATGGCTGGGGTTCGACCTCGTGCCATTGGCTGTCTAGGCAGAGATAATTAATGCTGGGATTTTCAAAGCCACTGGTATCCAGTCCACTCTCAGTCAACAGCAGTTCAATATGACTGTTGCTGAGTTGGTAGTTAACACGTTGAACCGGAGAACTCGGGTCTATGGGGATGTAGTAGCCGCCAGCTTTTAGAATCCCTAGCAGCGCAATAACCATATCCACACCGCGGCGCATATAGAGCCCGACAGGGGAGTCCTGGGTAACCCCTTGAGTAATCAAATAGTTGGCTAGCTGATTGGCCAGTGTATTGAGTTGTTGGTAACTGATCTTTTGCTCGCCGCAGATCAGCGCAATGGTGTTTGGCTGAATGATTGCCTGTTGATCAAAAAGCTGATGAATACAGAGATTGGCTGGGTATTTAACGCGAGTTTTATTCCAGTCATTGAGAACCGTTGTGCGTTCTTTGCGACTCAGCAGAGGCAGATCCTCTATAGGCTGTTTGGGGTTTCCCACCACAGAGCGGAGCAGTATTTGAAAGTGCTCTGCCATACGCTTGATGGTTGTCGCATCAAATAGTGCAGTGCTGTATTCAAAGTGCCCTTTGAGTTGGCCGTCAATAATTTCCAGAGACAGGGTTAGATCAAATTTGGTCACGCCCATGGAGCGTGAGGTGGCTGGCTCTGAGCGCTGCCCAGCGAATATATTGTCTTCCAGTGCAATACTGTCAAATACCAATGCCGCTTGAATGGGGTTGGCATCCGCGGCCAGTGCGCCGGTTTTACGCAGGTTGTCGATCAGTAAACCAAAGGGCACAGGGCGTTTGTAGAGGGCATCATTGCAACGCGCTTCTAGGTCGCTTAGAAGGTCGCTAAAGAGCATCTGTGGTGTGACTTTTGAGCGCAGCAGAGCGGTCTCGGCGAGGAAGCCGATCAAGTTACTAGTGTCTATATTGGGTCGGTTGGCAAAAATCGCTCCGACTACAATATCCTGCTGGCCGCTATAGTGCATAAGCAGGCTTTTATAGGCGGCCATGATGACAATAAACGGCGATACACGTTGTTTCCAGCTGGTTGCCAGCAGACCACTGGTGAGCTTTTCCGAGATACCCACAGCTTGCCAAGCGCCAAAATATCCCGTCGTCGGTTGGCGCGGATAGTCGGTAGGAAGCTCCAGTAGGGGCGGCATATCCTGCAGTTGAGCGGTCCAGTGCTTTACTTGGCGCTGCATCAGGTCGCTCTGCAGTCGGTCGCTCTCAGCAACGACATAATCAGTCATCTGAAACAGTTTGGCGCTGTCACCAGAATCGGCTTTACGATTGCTGTTGTAGAGTTGATTGATCTCTTTTAGCAGTATAACTGCAGCGCGACCATCCATAATAATGTGATGAAATGAACAGAGAAATAACTGCTTATTATCGGGTAGCTGCAGCACGGCGAGGCGCAACAATGGCCCCTCAGCAAGATCGTAAAGGGCCTGACCCTGCTCTAGGCAATGATCATTTATCAGTCGCTCTAGCTGCTTTTTAGTGGTGGACAAATCGCCGACTTTAATCACCGGAAGTGGCACCGAAAAAGCAGGCATAATTATTTGTTGCAGTTGGTTTTCTGGTGATATTTTAAAGACGGTACGCAGGTTTTCATGACGTTGAATAACTAGGTCAATAATTTCTTTTAATGCAACAATATCTAATTGCCCACAAACCATTACCTCGAGTTGCTCATTATAGCTGTAGGCGGGGTTTTGCATTTCACACTGGTACCAAAGGCGCTGTTGGCCACTGGTGGCTGGAGCAAACTTAATCGCGGTTTTAGTCGTTTTATCAATTGCTTTAGTGATTAGTTCAGAGGCTATTGCTCTGGTCTGAGTTACTTGATTTTTCATTTCCTGTCTCTGTTTTCAAACGGTTCGCTGCTGATGTTGGCTGTCACAGAGGCATAGTAGGAAACAGATTTTTTACCAACAAACCTTATCTGTAAAATATTTTCAGGTAGGAAGGAAAAATGGGTTAAAAATTTTATTGAAATAAATTCTATATATTAATTGTTTAAAGGTTTTCTATTCATAAAATTAATTCTCATACCGACCCTAAAGGAAGAGAAGTTTGTGAATAATTTAAAGAACTATCTAACACGATCGGGGGTTATCTATCCCGAAAAAGAAGCCCTCAAGGTAGCGGGCGAATCATTCACCTATAGGAACCTTCACCGCCTAGCTTGTCAATTTGCCGAGGGTTTAAATACATTGCAGATAGCGCCTGGATCTAAAGTTGCGCTGTGGCTTCCCAAGTCAGCCGAGGCCTACATTAGTATTTTCGGTAGTGTTGAACACAATTCGGCGTTTATTCCCCTTGATATATCAACGCCAGCCACCCGAGTGAGTTACATTCTCAATGACTCTGGGGCAGATATGCTGATCTGTCGAGCCTCAGATTACCAAAAATTGCCTGAGTCAAAACGCTGCTCCCTAAGTCTGGTGATCTTGGTCGGAGAGGCCGGTGAGCATGCTCTTTATCCGGCTGGTCGCTATCTGTATTGGCAGGATTTTATGGCGGCCGAGACCAGAGGCTGTAATCCAGAAATTATCTCCACTGGTGTTCCTAAGCAGCGCTTCGATGAAGAGAGTATCGCCTATATTTTCTATACCTCGGGCAGTACCGGCTTGCCTAAGGGAGCGGCGATCAGCCATAGGGCTGCCTGTATATTCGTCGACTGGGCAGTGGACTGCATCGATTTGACCAGCGCTGATGTGGTGGCCAACCAGGCCTCCCTGAGTTTTGATTTGTCCACCTTTGATCTCTTTGCCACGCTCAGTGCAGGGGCAACCTTAGTTGCTATACCTGACTGGCCAATCAGTTCCGGCTATCCATTTGCTCGGTTTATTCAAGAGCAAGGCATTAGCGTCTGGTACTCAGTACCCACAGTGCTTAATAAGATAGCCGCGTCTCAGCGCAAAAGTCCCTTTAATCTCGATTGCTTGCGCGTGATTATTTTTGCCGGCGAGGCCTTCGCCAAGCAGGATCTAGTGGCCTTTCAATGCTATGTGAAAGGAGCGAGTCTTTATAACTGGTATGGGGCTACAGAGATTAACTCCTGTATCAGCCATCTTGTGACCGCGGAAAATCTCGCCAGCGACCAACCTCTTCCCATAGGAACCGCCTGTCCCTTTGCCCGCATCAAGCTGGTATTTGATGCGGGCAGCTCGGTTGGCGAACTGTTTGTCTCTGGGGCGTCGCTGATGACGGGTTATCTTAAGAATGGCAAGATTCGCAAAGATAGCTTTGTTCGCGGGCTTGATAAAGAGGATCTCTACTATGCCACTGGGGATCTAGTGCGTGAAGAAAATGGTCTGCTGTTCTATCACAGCAGGCGCGACCATATGATCAAACATAAGGGTTACCGCATTGAGTTGGCAGAGATTGAAAATAATCTTCTCGACCATAGTGGTGTAAAAGAGGTTGCTTGCGTTTATGTGGATAAGGCAATTGTCATCTTTGTTGCGCCCCATGCTAGCTGCCTCAATTTGCTTGAATCGAAACTACGCCTAAAGCTGGCAGAAAAACTGCCCATCTATATGCGTCCGGATAAATTTTTCATTGTCGACAAATTGCCCAAGTCAGTGCGCGGCAAGGTGGACCGCCGAAAGTTAGAGGCAGTATATCTAGATTGGCTTGAGCACCCCACAGCTGACCAATACTGTGAGCAGCAAAACACACAGGAGGTGGTGCTATGAGCGCAGCAGAGGTGCCCACCTTAAAAATTATTCGGCAACAGATCTGTGAGTTGCTCGGTACTGAATGCAATAACTTGATCGGCCGCACCACAGTGATCAAAGAGATACTGGATTCAATGCTATTTGTCAGCCTATTGGTGCGCGTGGAAAACTATTTCAATATCGAAATTTCTGATGCCACCATCTATGAAAGCGGTCTTATCAGTATCGGCGATCTTGTTGACTGTGTTCATGCACAGCAGCTAATCAAGCAAAAGACTTGAGTCATTATTTAAACGGTATTTCTATTTTTTTTAAACAGGAGCAACATATGATCATTCGAAAGCTACAAGATATCACTCATTCAGATCGTGAAGTGAATTGGGGCAATGGCATCAGTCGCCGCTTTTTGCTGGAGAAGGACGGCATGGGTTACAGTCTTACGGATACCGTCGTCCGTGCCAACACCAGCTCGCTGCTGGAATATAAAAATCATATGGAGGCCTGTTACTGCATTTCCGGTTCCGGCTTAGTGGTCGAGGCATCTACAGGTAACTCCCATGAGATTGAGGTTGGCACCATGTATGCGTTAGACAAAAACGACGCCCATTACTTGATTGCTCAAGATGAGGATTTGCGCCTTATTTGCGTCTTTATGCCTGCACTGGTGGGGCATGAAGTCCACAGCCTTGATGCTGAAAGTGCCTCGGCTTACTGAGTGCCTCGGCTCGCTAAAAGCATAGTCCACTCTGTTAGC
>JABBBF010000183.1:7129-9773 GCA_018607545.1 SAR92 clade bacterium
GCCCACTCTTTTAGTTCACCCTGTTAGCCCGCATGCTAGCTAACAGGATTAGAGACCTTAGGCATCCGTTGTTTTGACGGATGCCGTTCTTGGTCCATAGCCTCATACGTCGAACCCGAGACCGGCATATGTTGCGCCAACCAAGAAAATATCCGCGCAGAATAATCCAGCATAGCGGGAATCCCCTTAATGCCATGGCCCTCCAATGGGTAATTCACCAAGACCGAATTAACACCGTTCTCTAACAGGGCGTTGTGAAACTGTGTCGCCTCGGCGGCGGGAGTGCAGCGATCCAGCGCACCACAGAGACTCAGTGTCGGTGCCTTGACCTGATGAGCATAGGTTATCGGGCTGCGTTGCATGTAGTTGCCCTCGAGGTTCTTGTAGTGATCCTGAAGAAATAGCTCTACATAGTGCGAGATATTCGATAATAGGTGCTGACTTATATAGTTAGTCATAGGTGCCGAAATCACTGCTCCGGCAAAGCGCTGGTCTTGTCCAATTAGCCAGGCTCCGAGGTAGCCACCATAGCTATGGCCAATCAATCCAATCCTAGTGGCATCCGCTAAGCCCTGATCCACTAAATGATCCAAACCCCAGAGACAGTCCTTGCTGTCCGCCCCGCCGAGGTCTCCCAGTACCTTGCGGCAATAGTCCTGGCCGCGTCCTGCACTGCCCCTAGGGTTTGGCATAAATACCCCATAGCCGTGCTTCAAGAGCATCAGTATATGTAGGCGCCGACCGAGCCAATGAGGCTGCCACTGCCATACTGGACCGCCGTGCATATCCATGACTATCGGGTGCGGAGCTGCACCTTTGGGCAGTAACAACCAGCCTTGAATCTCGAGGCCATCGGAGGCTTGCCAGGTCACTTGTTCAATTTTATGAATCACTTCCGCCTGTCGCTGATAACCCTGATCAAAGCTTTTGATGGGATGGTAGAGCCCACTGCTAATGCGGCCGATTTCTGGGGCGCGTTTAAAGCCCTCGGCGATTAACAGGCAATCCCCAGCCTTGAGGCTGCAGATTTTTATATAGTGCCCAGCGCCGCTGATCTGACTGCTCTGCCACTGCTCACGGACGGTCTCTGAGCTAGATCGATCGGTTAATCTATGGTCTAAAACCACTGTCTCAAAGCTGCGCTGTCCTGCGGTTAACAGGCGGGTCTCGGAAAGCCATTCAATAGAGGTGATATCGACCTTGTTACTGTCGATCTGACGAACTGTCTGAGTATTGATATCAATGGTTAAGAGGTCACCGGCGACCACTCCGCGGTCGCTGCTGAGTGCCGATACCAGAGCTACAGTTTGGCCTGAAGGTGAAGCGCAGAGATAAGCAATTTGGTCCCTGGGTTGGTAGAGGCTGTGCGTAGTGCCTGTGCGTGGATGAATATGCTGCAGAGTGGCTGAGTACCAAGCCTCTTCGCCGGGTTGATTTGACGTTATGGCGGCGATACCGCGATTGCCACACCACACGGCTTCCCAGATATTGATCTCTCGAGTGGGAACTTTGTGCATTTTTTTGCTTGCCAGTTCATAGATCCACAGATGCCGCCAGCGATAACCTTCATCCCCAGCACTGACCTCAGGCATCCATTGCGGGTACTCTTCACTGTATTGCTGGCTGGGGACCGCGCCTTGCCCACTGCCTTGATCTGCTCCGTGACCCGCCACGGTTAAAAGTATGGACCCACCATCTGGTGACCAACTTAACTCTTCAACCCAGCCAGCCACGGCTGGGGGCTGACTAACCAAATTAGTACTGAGGTTGAGTAGTGTGAGTTGAAAGTTGGCACCGCCATCGCGATCAGAGAGAAAGGCGATTATTTTGCCGCAGGGAGAATATCGCGGCCGCTTTTCGGGGCGTGCATTGGGGGTCAGTGCGCAGAGATAGCTACTCTGTAAATCTATTTTAAAAATTCGCTGTGTTGTGGCGGGTAACTGGCCAGCCTTGTTGCCACAGATGCCGGTAAAAACCGCACTGCGGCCATCGGGAGAGGTATCTAACTGCTGTGCTTCAACTATGCGCTGAGAATGTGCTGGCCAGATTTTATGGTAGAGATGTTGCGCTTCGATAAAGGGCGGGGTTTGGCGAATATCGCGCTGCATAGAACATCCTTTTTATGTGGGACCTGATTCAATAGCCTTGCGCACACTCAGGGGGCGCATATCAGTCCAGATTTTATCAATTTCCACTAGGCACTCGGATTGGCTGCCAACAAAACCCGTGCTGTCCCATCCCGCGGGCAGTGGGCTGTCGTTAAACCAATAGGAGTACTGTTCTTCTTGGTTAACCACAACGCAAAATTGCATTTTATCGCTGCTGTGCTGTTTGGTTTTTCCCTGCTTTAATACTGCCATTGTAAAAACTCCTTTAACCTTGACTGCAAACTGAAGCAGTATGTTAAAGCTTGGTTTTAGAGTTGAGCAAAAACTATATAAGAACTATTTTCGTCATATATTTAGATACGTCACCTAACTCGCTTACCCTATAAGAAAATCTCTATTTAGGACTCCTTTAAACATGCCTTGGGAAAATAGTAATGCTGTGTTTGCAAAGCTGCAGATCATTGCTGCGCTAACAGTGCCATAGTGATAATTTGCTGACCATCTACTCTGTAGAACAGCTCGAACTGAGAGCTGGG
>JABBBF010000183.1:9873-11576 GCA_018607545.1 SAR92 clade bacterium
GCAGGACGCAGTTCGGTATTTAAAATCAGCGTCTTTGCTGTGATCTTTGAGACAAAAAATATATTTGAAAGGGATCCAAAATCAACAAAATGTTTATGGCTTGGAGCAAGAGCTTTAAATAGGCTCTCTTTGGCTGAAAAAACTAATGTCACCCACTGGCCATAGGTTAGGGGAACTTCAATTCTGCAGTCCAGATCGTTGCGCTGCAGAACCCAGGGGGCAATCTCAGCCGCAGCTGAATCCCTGAGTAGCATTTCACAATCGATACCCAGCCCCGAAAAATCCCTATCTCGCCCTGCAATAGCGATAGCGCGATCACCACTGTGGCTGATTGATCCCAGAGTGCCGGGAGGCCACTGGGGACTGCGGTCACTAGCAATCGGTAGTTGAATCCCTGCTGGACTATGATGCTCCGCTGCAGCGGTCAGAGCTTGAATAGCGCAATAGCGACCGGCTATATATTCTGCCTGCCGTTGCCGGGACCAGTTTGATCTTTGGCTTGGAGGTTGCACCCCATATTGGGGAAATGACTCAGCACAACTCTGTCGCCAATCAAAGCTGCAGCCGCAGAAGCTTAGGTTGGACGGGGCTGGAGGATCGAATGGCGCGGTCTGGCGAATATTGGTCAACAAGATTATTCCTGATACAACGTGGCGAGTCTTGGTGCAGTTTAACCAGTGACGTAAGTCTGATTTACGCTTATGCGGATAATATTTAGAGAATATTTTTGCTCTCGGGTTGGGCCTAAAATTGAGCTGTAGGGCCTGTATTTATTGAATATTTTCTGTTTTTCTACGAAATATTTGGCTCTGTTATGTCATGGCAGGTTTCTGTAATTTATGTAAACTTTCGCTGACCATCTGGATGATTATTTAATCCATTTGATCAAATAAAGTTGACCGGAATCATGGATAGAATCACTCGGGAGGGGATGAAATACCCCCCAATGCCTTTTAGAGGCTATTTCGCAGTTAAAGAGTGGCCAAATGGAGGGCAATAGAATGCTTAGCAAGTCAGACAATTCGAATATTATCAAGCGGGTTTATCAAAGCCTAAAGTCTTCAGTGATCTCCCAGCATTTTGTTCCCGGCGAGCGGCTAAATATCGAAACTCTTGCAGAAGATTTGCGCGTTAGCATTACACCGGTTCGCGAGACATTGCTGCGACTGGTTGCCGAGGGGCTGATTATCAATGTGCCGAAGATGGGGTTTTTTATGCGTACTTTATCGGAAGCCGATATTCTTGATCTCTATGAGTTAAACCATTTATTGACAACTTGGTCGATGAATCGGCTCATGAGAGACCGAATTCCCGGGCTAGTTGCCGGTATGCCGGAATTAATCGCACTGAATAAAAAGCTAACTCTAGTCCAGATGCCTGCGGACGAGGTGATTGCGAATTCCTCCGGCATAATCTTTGAATACTGTGCGCGGCGTGCTGGCAACCTCGAAATTGTAGAGCAGGTTAAAAATATAAATGACCGACTCAATCATATCCGGGTCTGTGAATCACAGATGGAGTGCACGCCGGCTGTGGCATTGCTTGCAATAATACAGCAGGGTATTAAGGGGAATTATGAAGAGCTACAGACTCTCTTTGAGGATCAGCACAACCGCAGTGTGATTTTGCTCCCTCATATTATGCGTAAGCGGGTTTCGCCAATGATGGAAATGGCGGAAGAAACCGTGACAAATACTTTTAAC
>JABBBF010000195.1 GCA_018607545.1 SAR92 clade bacterium
TGCGAATGTCCATGAATATCTCTCGTTCTGGGATTAATGATCAAGCTTGCTGTGCGCTGCTTGCAGAGCCAGCTGGTAACTTTTAGATCCGAAGCCGCAAATAACGCCTTCAGCAATATCTGAAAAATAGGAGTGATGACGGAATGCTTCGCGGGCGAAAACATTCGACAGATGCACTTCTATAAAGGGTATCTCTACACCGAGCAGGGCATCGCGAAGAGCGACGCTGGTATGCGTGAAGGCACCGGGGTTGATAATAATAAAGCTGACATCTTCTTTTTTGGCATCGTGAATATGCTGGATCAGCTCAAACTCGGCATTGCTCTGAACAGCGGAGAGGCTGTGACCAGCATCTGTGGCTTGAGCGGTCAGGGTTTGGTTAATATCCTCAAGGGTCTCTGCGCCGTAGAGTTCCGGCTCTCGAGATCCGAGCAAATTTAGATTGGGTCCGTGAATTACCAGTATTGATGCCATAAACAGTATTTCCCGATTACCTTTTGCGTGCAGTTCTAATTAGTGCGGGAAGTCTGCCCGAAAATAAAACAGCTGTCCACGAATAGATAAAAAAAACCATTTTTCGACGAAATTTACAGAAAATGGCGACGAAAACTGTATTTTTTATGATTTTAATGCGCAGGTGTTTTGTTGAAGTGCGACGTTTAGGCTTTTTAAGGGGCTTTTCTGCGAAAAAGCGCCCTAAAAAAGCTAAAATCGGCTAAATTCTATTAACTTCTCCGAAATTGCCGTTAAAATAAGCTAAAAGTCGATAAAGATTCGCAAAAGGTAAAAAATTTATCTAGATGCCTTGGTTAAGGCCTCAATAACCATCGATTCGCTAAGAATTTGTGGCAGAATCTGCGCCGGCCCAGAGCCGCGCGGGTAAACTAGATAGAGCGGTACACCGCTGCGCTGAAATTGATTTAGCAGTGCCGTGATCTGCGGGTCACTGTTCGTCCAGTCGCCCTTTAGGTAGACAATTCCCTGATTATCCATCAGCTGCGCCAGCCTTTCTGAGCCCAGCGCCACCCGCTCATTAACCAGGCAGGTGATACACCAGTCGGCGGTCAGGTTGATAAATACCGGCTGGCCGGAGCTGCGCAGCTCGGCCAGTCGCTGTGGACTGTAGGTTTCGAAAGCTGGCTTTTCAGCATCCTTGGAAAGGGTCACAACAGGGGCTGCCAGAGCGGCGCCGAGCACAGCGACAGCAATTAGCTTGCCCGCTGGTTTGACGCTTAATTTCCAAAGCCATAGCCCCATCACCAGCAATACCAGCCCAGTGATCACCGCAGCGGCCACATCCATGGAGGTCTGTCTTCCCGCTACCCAGAGCAGCCATACGGCAGTTATATAAAGCGGGAAGGCGAGGAATTGCTTAAAGGTATCCATCCATGCGCCTGGTCGCGGCAGGCGTTTGCTTAAGCCGGGAATCCATGCCAACAGAATAAATGGCAGAGCCATACCCAAACCCAGACAGGCGAAAACCAGCAGTGCCACATAGGTCGGTTGTGAGATCGCAAAGCCCAGCGCCGGGCCCATAAAAGGGGCTGTGCAGGGACTGGCAATTGTGGTCGCCAGAACGCCAGTCATAAACGACGACATCAGTCCCTCTTGGCGTTTTGATAGCTGACCCAGTGCCATCAGGTTGCTGCCAATTTCCAGGTATCCAGAGAGGCCGAGTCCCATGACAAAAAACAGATAAACCAGAAAGATAACAAATAGCGGCGACTGCAGCTGGAAGCCCCAGCCAATGCTCTCACCGGCAGCGCGCAGTGCCAGCATCAGAACTGCGATGGCAACAAAGCTCAATACCACGCCAGCGGTGTAGACCAAGCCATGTATATGTCGGCTGCGGGTGCTTTGATGGGTGGTGGTAAAACTTAAAACCTTGATCGATAGAATTGGAAACACGCAGGGCATCAGGTTGAGAATCATTCCTCCGAGCAGGGCGAAAAGTAGAACAGCCGCCAGGGAAAGAGTCTCTGTAGAATTTTGCTTCTGCTGTTCTGGTGGCTCGCTGCTGATATCCACAGCGCCAGACTGCAGGTCGACCTCAAGCCACTGTTTATAGGGCGGGTAACAGAGGCCGGCATCCGCGCAGCCCTGGGATTCAATCTGTAGATGAAGTTTGTCGCCGGTTGAGCGAAAGGGAAGTCGCACTGTAGTTTGTGAATAGTAAACCTCAAGTTCCTTCTCAAAGAACTCATCCCACTTAACGATGCCGCTGGCAAAAATCGGTGCCTGCAGCTCAAGACTGCTATCGAGAGATCTAAAGTCGAAGCGATCGCGGTATAAGTAATAGCCGTCGCGAATATCCCAGTTGAAGATCAGCTGCTGTTCTTCAACTATCAGGTTAAATTGATAGGCCTGTTCGACCGGAACAAATTCTGCGCTGCTGGAGAATGTATTAGAGGGGCTAAGAGAGTTGCTGCCAAATTCCTCTCCGAACAGGTTTTCGGTTGCCGCTGTCGCATTGGCAAGCAGAGTGAGGCAGAAAAAAATAATTCGCAAGCTGATGTTCATAATAGATCCGGGCATTTTTACCATAGGGCATCTTTACCAAAGGGCATTATAGTGCAGGGTATTAGCTGAGTGTTTGAATATCTTTTATTGGAACCTCAGCGCTCACTATAGTTTGCCCTGTTGTTTGAGCGAGAGTTTAAGTAATAATTAGCCGTGGGAATAAAAACTGTTTACGGGAGCGATTAACATTCATATCACATGCTATAGTTTGAGCAAGGATTCCTATGAAAAAATCAATATTTAACAGTTTATTATTTGGCTTCGCCAGCTGCGCAGTTGTCAGTCTTGTCTCGGCAGAAGGCCTGTCCGCAGAGCAAGCCTATATTCGGGCCATGCCTCCGGGTCAGCAGGTGACAGCAGCCTTTCTCAAGTTGGTCAACAACAGTGATGGAGCCTGCAAAGTTACCGGTGGCAGCTCACCTATAGCCACAGATATCCAGATTCACGAGCACCAGCACAGCGACGGCATGATGAAGATGCGTCCTCTACCCTCGGTGACTGTCGAAGCTGGGAAGAGCCTTCTCTTCGAACCCGGTCAACTGCACCTGATGTTGTTTGGTTTAGAGGCACCGCTAGTGCCCGGTCAGTCCCATGTCCTTGTACTAACTACAGAGGATTGCGGTCAGCTTTTGATTCAGGCTGAAGTTCGCAGTCTGTTTAAAAGTAAACCGCCAGGCCATAAAGGCCATGACCACGACTCTCACGACCACAGCGCCCATGCTCATAAAGGCCATGACCATAAAATGCATGGCGATCATAAAAAGCAGGACAGCAGAAAATGAGATTTTGGCGTCGACTAAAAATGGCCGGACAAAAACCATTTCTCGATTCCAACGAAGAAATAACTGATGGCTATGTCGACCAGAAAAAATCCAAAACCCTGCGCAACGGACTCGCCGCCTTACTAATTCTTCTGTTATTAATTACTGGACTGGGTTGGTACTGGAGCAGTGAGCCGGATCTGTTTGATGTTCGAGAGCAGACGGCAAAAATTATTGGCGAACAAGAGCCCGTGGTCGGCGCGACCACTACGGCCACTCTAATTCACAGTATAGAAACATTGCTGCACAAACCGGGCGGTTATCTGAGTAACGATCTTCTGCCGCCGGGCGTGCTGCTGGATAATATTCCCAGCTGGGAATTCGGTGTCCTAGTGCAGATGCGCGATCTCAGCAAAGCCATGCGCGAAGCCTTTAGTCGCTCTCAGTCCCAGTCCACAGAAGATGCCGATCTGGCGATAGCCGAACCGCGCTTTCATATAGACCACAGAAGCTGGGCAGTGCCCTGGCCGGAATCGGAATATGCCGAGGGGCAGGAGTATCTTGCTGCTTATCTGCAGCGGCTGATGGACAGTCAGGCCTACGATGCGCAATTTTTTGCCCGCGCCGATAACCTACGCTATTGGCTGGGTACTGTAGAGACTCGATTGGGCAGTCTCTCCCAGCGGCTCTCCGCCAGTGTCGGCCAGCGACGCATCAATACAGATCTCTCCGGCGATGCAGCGGGCCGCCAGTCCACTCGAGCATCTGCAGAAGTGGTGGTGAAAACCAGCTGGCTGGAGATAGATAACGTTTTCTATGAAGCTCGAGGCACTACCTGGGCGCTTCTGCACTTCTTAAAGGCGGCCGAAGTCGACTTTGCCGAGGTGCTGGCGCGAAAGAATGCGCGTGCCAGTCTCCAGCAGATTATTCGTGAGCTGGAAATGAGCCAGCAACCGGTTCATGCGCCGGTTATAGTTAATGGTGAAGGCTTTGGTTTGCTGGCCAATCACTCGCTGGTTATGGCCTCTTATATCAGTCGCGCCAATGCGGCAATAATTGATTTACGGGAGCTTCTCTCGCAGGGTTAATTTTACAGGGACTACTGTTGAGGCAGATACTTAAGTTAAATCTCCCAAGGTAACCCTATCAAGGTAAAAAGGAATGAATAATATTTTCCACATAAAGGGAGTTAGTGGAGCCGGATCTGAGTTGAGCCGGGCCCTGGTTGCGGCGCGCTTAAAAGGCGGGGTGATGGTGGTAGACCGCAACTTTAGAGTTGTGATGATCGATCGCAAGGCTGCCGAGTTTTGCGCAGTTTCCCCCGGGCAATCCCAAGGTAAGCGTTTCTATGCGTTATTTCCCGCCCTTCTAGGTACAGAATTTGCCGCCAGCCTGCATCAGGTCGCCGGCACCCTCGGTGCCAGACGCTGCTCGCGCCCCGCAGATAATTCCCTACTGGATCAGTTTGTGGAAGCCTTTTCCAGGGATCACTCGATGCTGCTGGGTATATCAATTAAGGCTTATGAGGACGCCTCAAATATCTATGGCCTGATACAGCTAAGGTTACAAAACCTGCCCCAGGAATCTCAACAGAACAATATCACCCAGCGAGCGAGCGAAGATTTATCTGCTGCAGCGCCGGCAAATGCCGAGCAACAGAAAAACGCATTTCTTCTCGACAGCAATTCGGCATACATTATTACTGATCGATACGGATTTGTTTCGCGGCTAAGTGAGGCGGCAGAGAAACTATTTGCCTACAGTAATAATCTGCTGGCTGGCAGTTCGGTGCGAATTTTATTTCCCGGACTCGATGAGATGGACAGTCTCGATTTAAGAGAAAATTTTGCCAGCCTGAGGGATCAGCATATTCAGGGTTATGTGCTTGCAGCCACCTCCCAGGGAGAAAGCCGCTATCTGGATATAACCCTGTTTGCCAGTGCCGAGAGGGAAGATGAGCTGATTATTGTCTGCCGCGACTGGACCCATGCCAGTCAGCAGGCCGATGACCTTATCAATCGTGGCCGGCTGTTTGATTTAACCTCTCGGCATATAGCCGATGGTGTATTGATGGTCGATGCCGAAGGCTTTCTGGTCGAGATGAATCCGATTGCCGAACAGCTGTTGGGTTTTGAATTGGACAAATCCAAGCCGACCCAGATTCATGTCGCCATGCCACTGGCCAATGAAGATACCGGCATTACCGTCACACCGGTTCACGACGCTCTTCATAAAGCGCTGAATGTCGAGTCCAACCAGTCGCTGTTATTAAAGGTGCGCGGCGCAACACCGATGAGCGTTGCCGTGTCTGCATTTCCGCTGCGCGATTCAATGGGCAGAATAACCAAGTGCCTGGTTATTTTCAGACCGCTCAGCGAAGCGCGCAGAGTATCCAGTCGTCTAAAGTGGCAGGCTATGCACGACCCATTAACCGGGCTGCCCAATCGCGCCTCGCTGGCCAAGCGCATTCAAAAGGCAATCGAGATTGCCCGGCTCGAGGGTGCTATTCATGCGCTGCTGTATATTGATCTCTACAACTTCTCGGTGATCAACGATACCAGCGGCCACCATGCCGGGGATGAGCTACTTAAACAGTTTGCCCATCTGCTGGTCAAACTGGCCGGCCCCAGCGATATAGCTGCGCGTATCGGCAATGATGAATTTGCGCTGTTACTGCACCGGGTAAATTACGACAAAGCCATGGCCCTGGCCGAGCAAATACTCAATGAATTAAAAGAGCTGAGTATTCCCTGGGAGGGTGAGGTATTAAAAATCGGTGCCAGCATTGGCGGCATCCTGATTGATTCCGATGCAGTGTCAGATATTGACCTGATGATCTCCGCCGGCTCGTCCTGCGCCACCGCCCGCGACAAGGGCAGAAATAAAATTCACTTCCAGTCGTTTAATGAAGAGGTCGCCAAACGCCGCAGGCTCGCCACCAGCATGCCGAAAATAGTCTCGGCACTGGATGAAGATCGCTTTACCTTATTTGCCCAGCCGATAGTGCCGATGAACAGAGCCACCGGGCCAGCCAAATACTACGAAGTGCTGGTCAGAATGCGCGATAGTGACGGCAGTATTTTACAGCCCTCTGAATTTATTCCGGTCGCCGAACACTTTTCGCTGATTGATGATCTGGATAAATGGGTATTTAACCATTCACTAAAATTTTTGCAGATGTTAAAAGCCAAAGGTTCTGCGCTGCCCATGCTCTCGGTGAATTTATCCGGCAGCACAGTGGGTGATGAGAATGCCATTGATTATATTCTCAGTGGCTTTAGCGACAGTGGAATATCGCCCCGGCATATCCAGTTTGAGATTACCGAGACTGCGGCGGTAAAGCATCTGCAGGAAGCCAAACGCTTGATCTCGACACTGAGGTCTGTAGGGGTGTCGATTGCCCTGGATGATTTTGGCAGTGGACTCTCTTCATTTGCCTATTTAAAAGAACTACCGATCGATTGCCTAAAAATTGACTCGAGTTTTATTCACACCATGGAGAATAGCGATGTTGATTATTCGGTGGTCAGTACTATCAACCACCTCGGCCATATTATGAAAATTCCCACTGTGGCCGAGGGTGTCGAAAATGAAAAACAGCTAGAGCTATTAAAAAAAATCGGTGTCGATTATCTGCAGGGATTTCTTTTTCAACATCCCCAGCCGCTAAATAAAATAACAGTCTAGTGCTGCTATTTAAGTGCTTCTAGCTAAGCGTTTCTAGTAAGTCCTTCTTTTAAACCGTCGTACTCGGCGCTGTGCAGGCGCGGGCCATATTGGCCGACCACAGCACTGGCTGCACGGTTGGCAAAGACTGCCGCCGACAGGCTGCTGTAACCCTGGGTTAACCCGTAGAGATAGGCGCCGGCAAACATATCGCCCGCACCGTTGGTGTCAACCGCGGTAATCGGCTGTGCAGGCGCAGATAGGTATTGATTGCCATCAAAGACCATAGAGCCATTGCTGCCGCGAGTGACGACAAACTGTTTGGCGGTGTTCTGCAAATGCTCCAATGCCTGATCAATATTGTCGGTTTCACACCAGTTGAGCGCTTCCTGTTCATTGCAAAACAGAAGATCAATTCCCGAACCTGCAATCTCCTGTAGGCCGGCGCGGAAAAATTCAACAATACCCGGGTCAGAAAGACTTAAGGCAATTTTGGTTCCGGCCTGTCGCGCTATCTCAACCGCTTCTATAGCCGCCTGTTTAGCACTCTCACCAGTGACCAAATAGCCTTCTATATAAAGGTATTCAGAATCTGCGATAGCGTCTGCGTCGAGATCAGCAGATGAGAGTTCAGTGCTGGTGCCAAGAAATGTATTCATGGTGCGCTCGGCATCGTCAGTAATCATCACCAGGCATTTGCCGGTAATCCCCTTAGATATTTGCGCATGGGCATTGTGATCGACGCCGTTGTCGGCAAGATCCTGCATATAGAAATGACCGTTGTCATCATCGGCAACTTTACAGGAAAAGAAACTTTTACCGCCGAACTGGCTGAGAGAGATAACCGTATTGGCCGCAGAACCACCGCAGGCAAGCTTCGACATCACCATATGGTCGGCAAGGTTATCCAGCAAAAAATGCTGGCGCTCCTCATCCACCAATGTCATTAAACCTTTCTCAATACCCAGATCGTTAAGGTTGTTATCTGTGACTTCAATTTCGGTATCGACCAATGCATTACCAAGACCATAGACATGGTACTTTTTCATAATTGCTCCGTGCTTTAGATTTTGGCGCGATGGGTAACAATACCCTGCTGAGTTGCGAGGAATAATATATCGGCAGGCTTGCAGGCGAAGAAGCCATTGGTAACCACACCGGTAATCTGGTTAATTTTTTCTTCCAAGTCTGTGGCGGAACCAACCGGGTAGAGATGGTGTACATCGAGGATCTGGTTGCCGTTATCGGTGATCACATTTTCACGCCACACCGGATCGCCGCCCAGCTTAACCAGCTCGCGAGCAACATGACTTCGGGCCATGGGAATAACTTCAACCGGCAGCGGGAAAGTGCCCAGATAATCGACCCACTTACTTTCATCTGCGATACAGACAAACTCACTGGCAACCGCGGTAACAATTTTCTCTCGAGTCAGCGCGGCACCGCCGCCCTTGATCAGTTCGAGACGAGGATTGGCTTCGTCAGCACCATCGATATAGATGGCAAGTTCCGGCGCAGAATTTAATTCAATAACATCGATGCCGTGACCGCGAAGGCGTTCGGCAGAGGCTTCAGAGCTGGCAACCGCCGCCTGAAATTTATGTTTGTGCTCTGCGATTAAATCAATAAAAAAGTTAGCCGTTGATCCCGTGCCAATACCGACAATACTGTCGCTATTAATCTTGGTTAATGTGTATTCAACAGCTGCTGCTGCTACCGCATGTTTAAGTTGATCCTGATCCACCCTTTGCCTCGCTAATTATCCGCCATCAGAAGAGAGCGATTATACGGTGATAGCAGGAATAAAACAGATTCATTGCTTTGAGGGTGGCGTAAATTGTTTTATCAACATACCATTGCCCTTAAGAAAATATTGTTAAGTACTCTGGAAACGGAACCTTTATGTTAAGGAATATCCATGCCGACTAAGTATGTGAAAAAAATTCTCGACGCGCGTATCTACGATCTGGTGGTAGAGACACCGATCGACCCAGCGCCTTTGCTCTCTCAGCGACTGAATAACCAGGTGCTGTTAAAGCGCGAAGATCTGCAGCCGGTGTTCTCGTTTAAGTTGCGCGGCGCCTACAACAAACTGCGACAGCTTTCGGACCAGCAGCGCGCCAATGGCGTGATTGCAGCGTCCGCGGGAAACCACGCTCAGGGTCTGGCGCTGGCGGCAAAAAAGATGGGGATAAAAGCGACCATTGTTATGCCCAAGACAACACCGCAAATTAAAGTTGATGCGGTGCGTTCGCGCGGGGCAAAGGTTGTGCTGGTGGGTGATAACTACGACGCGGCATCTGCTCATGCTAACAAACTGGTTGAAGAGAAAGGCCTGGTTTATATCCATCCTTTTGATGATCCAGATGTTATTGCTGGTCAGGGCACCATCGGTGTAGAAATCCTGCGCCAGCTGTCTGGCGATCTCGATGCTGTGTTTATCGCCGTGGGCGGGGGTGGACTCTGTGCCGGCGTTGCAGCCTATATAAAGTATGTACGCCCCGACGTAAAAATTATCGCTGTTGAAGCTGATGATAGCGCCTGCTTGGATGCCGCTTTAAAAGCCGGCCGCAGAGTGCGCTTAAAAGAAGTGGGTATTTTTGCCGACGGCACAGCGGTGGCGCAGATTGGTAAAGAGACCTTTAGACTTTTAAAAGAATTGGTCGATGAGGTTATCACCGTCAGCACCGATGAAATCTGTGCAGCGATTAAAGATGTCTACAACGATACCCGCGCGATCTGTGAGCCATCCGGTGCTATGGGTCTTGCCGGTCTGAAAAAATATGTCGACCAGAAGGGTGTTGAAGGGCAGACCTTGCTGGCTATTCAATGTGGCGCCAATATAGATTTTGATCGTCTGCGTTATATCTCTGAGCGCACCGAAATTGGTGAGAAGCGCGAAGCGGTATTAGCGGTAACCATCGATGAGAAACCCGGTAGCTTTAAGTCGTTCTGTACGGCCATGCAAAAGCGCAATATCTCGGAATTCAATTATCGCTTTAGCGATGAGAAGCGAGCGCATATTTTTGTCGGTGCTCAGGTAACCGGCGATGAAGATCGTCATCAGTTGGTCGAGGATCTGCGCAGCAAGGGCTATCAGGTATCGGATATGACCGAGAATGAAGTGGCCAAATTGCATATCCGCCATATGGTCGGTGGTCGTTCGCCGCAGGTGGGTGAAGAGCAGGTGTTTAGGTTTGAATTTCCCGAACGCCCCGGTGCGCTGTTGAATTTCTTAAACCAGTTGGGCAGTGAATTTAATATTTCGATGTTCCACTACCGCAATCACGGTTCGGCTTTTGGTCGGGTACTGGTCGGTGTTCAGGCGACGAAAAAGGATATTAAAAAGCTTTCGGGCTTTCTCGATAAGCTCGGTTATCACTACGTCAACGAGACTGATAATGAAGCCTACCAATTTTTTCTTGGCTCTTAAGTAGTCAGTTGGTATAAAGATTAAGCGTTAATAATCTCGCGCTCAGTGATTATTTGATCGAGGGGAATATCCCAGCTCTGCTGTGAAATGCTCTCGACTTCCTGACAGCTGTGGGCCAGTCCAATCAGGGTTGGCCTGCGCGGTTGGTTGGCGCAAGCGGCCAGCGTTCGGTCATAAAATCCACCCCCCATACCAATTCTGCTACCGCTGCGATCAAATGCCACCAGTGGCAGAAGTATAAAGTCCAGAGTCCAGATTGGCGCAACCTGAGTCGAGTTGAACTGCGGTTCTAAAATACCAAAACGGTTGGCTTTAAGATGATCGCCCTCGCGGTACTCACCAAAGTAGAGACGATTAAATTGCAGTGGATGGATAATTGGCAGATAGCAGGCTTTGTTAGCGCTGAGCGCGATACCCATTAACAGCGAAGGATCAATTTCACCATCGTTGGCCAGATAGATGCCGATGCGTTTTGCGCGAAGGAAAAAGCCTTCTTGAGCGATAAGGGTGGCCAGGTTGTGGGCCGCAGTCTGCTGTTGGACCGGGGTTAATGCTCGGCGCTTGGTTCGAATAGTTTTGCGTGTCTCACCAGTATTCATTGGCAGGTAACCGCTATTTATCAGATTGCTTTCTTTAAAAATCTTTCTATTAAAACCACTTTCTTTTAAATCCCTTTCTTTTAAACCCCAAGGTGCCGCTGTCAACGTGGCCTCGAACCGAAGAGTTCAAGGTGG
>JABBBF010000117.1:0-4643 GCA_018607545.1 SAR92 clade bacterium
ACTGGGGTTATCCTCTAGCCGGTAGCTTGCTGCCCTATATTGATTCCCAGCTTGAAAATGGCCAGAGCCGTGAAGAGTGGAAGAATCAGGCCGAGACTAACAAGATTCTCAATCGTGAGGGCAATCCAATTCCTCTCGATGGCCTCTGCGTACGCATTGGTTCGATGCGCTGTCACAGCCAGGCGTTGACCATCAAGTTAACTCAGGATGTGCCAATGGATGAGATTGAGTCGATGTTGGCTGAATCCAACCAGTGGGCTAAGGTTATTGGCAATGATAAAGAATCTTCAATTAAGCACCTGACACCTGCGGCAGTGACCGGTGGCCTGGATGTACCTGTGGGTCGTCTGCGCAAGATGAATATGGGCGAGCAGTATCTCTCTGCCTTTACCGTGGGCGATCAGTTACTCTGGGGCGCTGCGGAGCCATTGCGACGTATGTTGCGCATTGTTATTGAGGGCTAGCGGCTCTAGGCTAGCAGTTAAGGGCTAAGTGTTAAATATTGCAGGTTTGGCTGTAAACATTTATTGTAACCCGCAGATTTAAAGGTCTTTAAAAAGGAAATTTAATATGACAATTTGGAGTTGGTCGATGGGATTTGCAGGGAAATTCAAGATGGGTTGCAGGTTGGCAGTGAGCGCCTTCCTGCTATTGGCAACCTCATCGGCACTGGCGCTGGGTCTTGGTGAAATAACCCTTAACTCATCCCTCAACGAGCCGCTCGAAGCGGAGATTGTCGTGCTCAACTCAGAGGATCTCGATGATGGCCAGTTGCTGGTGTCGCTGGCTTCGCCCGAGGCCTTTGAGCGCGCCGGAATCAGCCGAGACTTTTTCTACAGTCAGATACAGTTCTCGATTTATCGTAACAGCGCTGATCTATATATCATCAAGATGGACACTGCGCAGCCGGTTGTTGAGCCCTACCTGAATTTTCTAATTCAACTGCAGTGGCCAGCGGGGCGCGTGATGCGCGAGTACACATTGTTGCTAGATCTGCCAATCTACACGGATGAGCAGCAACCGGTCACTATTCAGCCGGCCGCTACAGAAGCGCCGCAGCCCTCGTCACAAGCTAAAACTCTGGCACCTTACCGCGAGCCACTCTCCGGCGATAAGCATCAGATTATCAATGGCGATACACTGTGGAACGTCGCCAAACGATTGCGCCCAAGAAATACCACAATCCTGCAAACCATGGATTCCCTGTATCGCCATAATGCCGATGCCTTTGTTGAAGGGGATGCCAACCGCATTAAAGCCGGATCGATTTTGCGCCTGCCATCTTTTGATGAGATCAGTGTTGAAGCCGGTAATACAGTTGCTGCACAGATTGGCCTTAAAAATCCCTCTATTGCCTCCGCGGAGCTGGAACTGCCCGTAGAGCAGGCCAATAGTCTTGATGTGAATGACAGTGCTGTTCTTGTTGAAGAACAGCAGCTGATCGATGATGGCCGACTTGAGTTGGCCTCAGCCTCTGCTGATAAGCAGATTGAAACTGAAAGTCAGGCTTTTGATACGCTACTAACCGCAACAGAAACCGATAATCAATCTGCCTATGCTGAAGTCAGTCAGGTAAGCCTACTCTCTGAAGAACTGGCGGTTGCCAATGATGAAGTCAATAAGGTCCAGCAGGAGAATATTGAGCTGCGCGAGCGGCTGGCTCTATTGGAGGCCCAAGTTGCTACCATGGTTGCGCTGATTGACCAGGCGGAGAAAACAGCGGCAATCCCCGCTGCTTCAGCTGCGACAAGCCCATCCCCAAATAATTTGAAAAACCAGAGTCTCGCCCAGCAGCTATCCGCAGTCCCTTTCTATTTTTGGCTTCTCGTTATCGCGATTATTTTATTTTTGCTGGTTCTGCTGGCGCGCAAGTCCTCGCAGCAGCAGACCTCTGCGCGCAGCGACGATTTATCCATGACGGCTGGCTATGAAGATAATTCAGAGGTCAGTGTTTCCAGTCAGAGTGAACTCCATGCCCTCGATGATCTGGATCTCGACCCAGAAGATAATTTATTTGATAAGTCCGATGCAGATATATTTGATAGGGATGAAGAGTCAGATAATAGCGAAGTCTTCGAAATGATGGCTGGGGCTGTAGCAGAGGCTGATGTCTACCTGTCTCAGGGTAAAACTGCCGAGGCCATTGAGGTTCTCGAAGAGGCTCGCGCCCAGGATCTCGCCGATGCCTCATCGCGTTTAAAGTTGATGGAAATACTCTTTCGCGAAAACCGCAAAGATGAACTGAGTGTCCTCTTTGATGAGATTGAGGCGACCGGTGATGAGGCTGCCACTGAAATGGCGTCCATTATTATCGGTCATGACCATCAGTCGGATAAGGTGACTCCTATTGCTGAGAACACTGTTGCCGCTGAGTTGGAGGGTTTGGATTTCCAGAGTTCCCAGGTTGAAGATCTGGGTTTGGGTAGCATTGATTTAGCTGATCTTGAGCTGGATGATATAGATGCCGGAGATATTGCTTTTGAAGGGGATGAGTTAGAAGACTTGGATCTGGATAACTTAACCGCCGATGATTTTGATATTGAGCCTGCGGAGGAGCAGCCAGGGCTAGTCGATGAACAGCCTGAGCCTGCGGATGAACAGCCTGCGGATGAACAGCCTGAGCCTGCATCTGAACAGCCTGAGCCTAACTCTGAACAGCCTGGCGGCGAAGTGTCCACCGATAGCCTGATGGATGAGTTTACAGATTTTGATGAGGTCGATGAGCAAAGCGCCGTCGATGTAAAGCTCGATCTGGCCAAAACTTATCTTGAGATGGGTGATTCAGAAGGCGCTAGAGAGATTCTTGAAGAATTGATTGAAGAGTCCGATGAAGAGGGACAAAAGAGTGCCAGAGCTCTGCTGGAAAGTGTTTGAGTGCCTTTAAGTTACCCGGATAAGTTTTAGCCAGCCTTATAAGGCTGTTGACGATATGACAGTGTATAATTTCGCCTATGACCGAACTGGATTGGGTTTACACCCCAAATTGTAAGATTCCCGAAGGCCAGAGCCTTCCCGTCGGAATCAAACGCTATGCTGCCGTCGTTTCCTACGACGGCAGTGCTTTTTGTGGCTTTCAAAAACAGAAACACAGTCCCTCGGTGCAGCAGGAGTTGGAGCGAGCGCTGAGTTCAGTCGCTGACGAAGCGTTGCTGGTTAGCTGTGCAGGGCGCACAGATACCGCAGTTCACGCCAGCCATCAAGTGATACATTTTGATAGCAGTGCCGAGCGCACCGGCCGCAACTGGCTTAAAGGTGCTAACAGTAACCTGCCCGACAGTATTTCAATTCTCTGGGCAGGGCAGGTGCCCGAAAGCTTTCATGCTCGCTTTAGTGCAACCTCGCGTACCTACAGATATGTGATGCACGCCTCGAGCGCACGGCCGGCAGTGCTCGCCAGTGGAGTGACCTGGGTTCGTTATCCGCTCAATACCGAGCTGATGCAGCAGGCCTGCCACTATTTGTTGGGTGAGCAGGATTTTTCCGCCTTTCGCGGAGCTGGCTGTCAGTCCAACTCCCCATATCGCAATATCACCAGCGCCAAAATAGTGACAGTGGGTCAGCTTGTGGTGTTTGAGGTATCAGCCAATGCCTTTGTGTTGCATATGGTGCGTAATATGGTGGGTTCACTTATGGAGGTGGGTTTTGGCCGTCAGGATCCCCAATGGATTGCCGAGTTGATGACAGGTAAAGACCGATGTAAAAGCGCCGCAACAGCATCGCCCAATGGTCTCTACCTGGTTGATGTGGACTACCCGCAGAGTTTTGAAATTCCCTCGCTGCCCCGCGGGCCATTATTTCTGCCTGGTAGTCTATAATAAATTCAGAAGTTACAAGTGCTTTAATATTGTTAATAAACATATAGTTAAGCTGTTAATATAAAGTAAAGAATTAAATTAATTGAAGGTAAAGCAATGTCTGTACAGGTCAAAATTTGCGGTATAACCACAGTTGAAGATGCCCTGATGGCGCAGCGTGCCGGTGCCGATGCATTGGGTCTGGTAATGTACTCAAAGAGCTCGCGCTATGTGGATATGCAGCAGGCGATTGCCCTGCGTGCGGCTATTGCAACCGATACCCTCTGTGTGGTGTTGCTGGTCAATGCCGACAAGGAGTTCGTCAAGCAGGTGATCGCTGAGGTAAAGCCGGATCTAATTCAGTTTCACGGCGATGAGAGTGCAGATTTTTGCCAGCAGTTTGATTTCCCCTTTATCCGCGCCCTGCGCATGCACGACGATCTGGATATCTCCGCAGAGGCCAGAGCCTATTACAATGCCTATGGTTTGTTGTTCGATGCCTGGAACCCCAACCAATACGGTGGCACTGGCGAGCGGTTCGACTGGCAGCGCCTGCCTACCGAGCGCGATTTTCATCTGATTCTTGCCGGTGGTTTAAATCCTTTAAATGTCGCTGAGGCAGTTGAGACAGCGCGACCGGATATGGTTGATGTCAGTGGTGGTGTCGAGACTGCGCCGGGGGTAAAAGACGAGCAGAAAGTGCAGGCGTTTATCAATTGTGCAAAGGCTGTAGTTGAGTAGTAAAAATAATTTTCGGCGTTGTAAAACTCGGCCCCTGTCGTGTTAAACTGCGCCGCCTGTACAGTCTGGCTGTCACTATGAGTTTATTTTAGGTTTATTTTAGAGTCA
>JABBBF010000117.1:4653-11104 GCA_018607545.1 SAR92 clade bacterium
GAGTCAGTCTAGAGCATTAATATTTTATCGAGATGGTGAAAGGGTAATAAATGAATTGGTTGAAACGCATTCGACCCGCGGGTCCAGCGGCGGATAACACAGAACGTTCAAACGCTGTACCGGAGGGTCTTTGGAAAAAGTGTCCGAAATGTGCCTCCCCCCTGTATCGTCCAGAGCTTGAACGCAATCTCGATGTCTGCCCGAAATGTGAACACCATATGCGTATTGGCGCTCGCCGCCGTCTGGATATATTCCTCGACAGCACTGGCCGCAGTGAAATTGCTGAAGAGGTCGAAGCCATTGATAGACTTAAATTCCGCGATGTTAAAAAATATAAAGACCGTTTGACCGATGCGCAAAAGAAAACCGGTGAGAAAGATGCCCTGGTTGCCATGAGCGGTAGCGTCAAAGGTATTCCGGTAGTCGTAGTGGCCTTTGAGTTCGCTTTCCACGGTGGCTCTATGGGCTATGCAGTGGGTGAGAAATTTACCCGCGCAGCGAAACTGGCACTGGCTGAAAACAAGCCGTTGATCTGCTTCTCCGCCACTGGTGGTGCGCGTATGCAGGAGGCCCTGATCTCGCTGATGCAGATGGCCAAGACCAGTGCAATTCTTGAGCGTTTAAAAGTAGCCGGTGTTCCCTATGTCTCGGTAATGACCGATCCAGTCTACGGCGGTGTATCTGCCAGTCTGGCCATGCTCGGTGATTTAAATGTTGCCGAACCCGGTGCCCGTGCAGGCTTTGCCGGCCCGAATATTATTGAACAGACCATTCGCCAGAAACTGCCCAAGGGCTTTCAGCGCAGTGAGTTCCTGTTGGAGAAGGGGCAGATCGATATGATTGTTGCGCGCCATGAAATGCGTGACCGTCTCGCCAGCATCCTCTCCAAGTTTGTCAATCTGCCTGAACCCGCCGATGCCTGATCGCTGCCTGGCAGAGTGGTTGACTCTGCTGGAAGCTCGGCACCCCAGTGAAATTGACTTAGGACTAGATCGCGTCGCCGCGGTTTGGTCCGAGCTTATGGCGCGGCGTAAAAGCCGCCAAAATCCCATTCAGTTACCCACCGCTATTACCGTTGCCGGTACCAATGGCAAAGGCTCCTGTATTGCCAGTATGCAAGCGATTATGTTGCAGCATGGTTACCGGGTCGGTGCCACCACCTCGCCACATTTTATCGATTACAACGAGCGTATCTGTATTCAGGGGGAGGCGGTTTGCGATGCTGTGATTGTCAGCGCTTTCGCTGAGATCGAAGCGGCGCGAGCTGAGACCTCCCTGAGCTATTTTGAATTTGGTACCCTCGCTGCGCTGCTGGTTTTTGCCGATGCCGATCTGGATATTATGCTCCTTGAAGTGGGGCTGGGCGGGCGCCTCGACGCAATCAATATTATTGATGCGGATGTTGCTGTGGTCTCCAGTATTGCCCTCGATCACCAGGCCTGGCTGGGTGATACTCGCGAACTGATTGCCGTTGAGAAGCTGGGTATTGCCCGCCCCGGTAGGCCGCTGCTGATCGGCGAGGCAGATAGTCCACAGGGTTTTGATCAGATGATTGCTGCCACTGGTGCCCGAGCGCTGCTGATTGATGTCGATTTTTCACTGGATAGTCAGGCTGATCAGTTTAGCGCTGAGACACTGGCTGAGGATGGCCAGCCGCGGCGATTTAGAAATCTGCCGGCCCGTGGATTACTGCCAATTAATAAAACACTGGCTATACAGGCGCTACTCTGTGCCGGTTTTGATCTAGAGGATGGCGCTGTCAGCGAAGCATTAAACAATCTCAGCCTTGCAGGACGCCAGCAGCAGCTCGACTTCAATGGCGTAAAGGTTATTCTTGATGTTGCCCACAACCCGGCAGCGGCCGTTGCCCTGGCAAATAATTTACCACCAATCACCGGGCGCTACAGCGCAGTTGCTTCGGTTTTATCGGACAAGGATTGGGTGGGGATTGTCGAGCCGCTGGCCGCTGTTTTCGACAGTTGGCATATCGCTGAAATAAGCGACACTGAAAGGGCGACTAAAGGCCAAACTTTGATCGAAGTGTTATACAATGCCGGTCTCTCTGGTACCTTGCACGAGGCAGTTGATGGTGGTCTGGAAAAGGCATTTTTAACTGCCCTTGAACAGGCCGGTACAGATGATACGCTGGTGGTGTTTGGTTCCTTTTATACGGTCTCGACAGTGCTAAAGTTAAAACAACAATTAAAGCGGCAATTAGAAAAATAAATTGATGGGTTTGTTCAATGAGTAATGGTTTACAGCAGCGAATTATTGGTGCTCTGGTTCTCGGTGCCCTGGGCTTGATTATCCTGCCGATTATCTTTGACTTTGCCGACCCGTTAAAAATTGATCGCACCAGTAAGTTACCCCCGGCCCCCGAAATTAAACCTATAGATGTCGCCAAAGCCCAGCGCCCGGATAGCTCGGCAAAACTGGGCGAAACAGACAGCCTGTTCGATACCGCCAAATCACAGCCGACCGTTGACTCCAGTGAAAAGTTTTACGGTCTCGATGAAAACGATCTGCCCCGCGCCTGGGTTCTGCAGGCCGGCAGTTTTGAAGAAAAAGGTAAAGCTGAAAACCTGATGCAACAGCTGCGCGATAGCGGCTCTAAAGCCTTTGTGAAGAAGGCGATGATTGATAATAAGACTTTTTACCGGGTTTATGTTGGTCCCAAAGTGGACAAGCGCAGGGCAATGGCAGAGAAGACGAGGATTGATAGCAAATTCTCTACTGATGCGATTGTGCTGCAATATATACCCTAGGAGCCTGATTTCAGGTCTTTTGGAAGAGAGTGATTGAATGACAGAGATAGTGGCAGCAGACTGGGTGATCGTTGGCATACTGGCCATCTCATCGCTGATCAGTTTGGTGCGAGGTTTTGTCAAAGAGGCGATGTCATTGGTTATCTGGCTGACTGCTTTCGCGGTGGCCATGAACTTTAAAGAGCCAGTGGCTGATCTATTGATCAACTTTATAAATCTGGCATCCCTAAGGCAGTTGGCTGCCTGGGGACTGTTATTTTTCGGCACCTTGTTGCTGGGTAGTGTGGTTAATTATTTATTGGGGAAACTGGTTAGCTCGACGGGATTGAGCGGAACAGACAGGATGTTAGGACTGATTTTTGGAGTTTTCCGGGGACTGTTGATTGTGTTGGCGCTGGTAATTATTTTACCCAAGGCGCTACCGGTCGATCAGGATTCCTGGTGGCAGGCATCGGCGCTAATTCCTGAATTCCAGAGTTTTGCAGACTGGGGAGCAGAGACAGCCGCGGCGGTTAAAGATTTTATAATGGGTTGGGTCTAAAAGATGTGCGGTGTAGTAGGAATTTCTGGAACTTCGAGTGTTAATTTACGGCTTTACGATGCCTTGACCATGCTGCAGCATCGCGGTCAGGATGCCGCTGGCATTGTCACAGAAGCTAATGGCGAGCTTCATCAGTGCAAGGGCGAAGGTCTGGCACGGGATGTATTCCGCCGCAGTCATATGATGCGTCTGGTCGGCAATGTAGGTATTGGCCATGTTCGCTATCCCACTGCAGGTAGTTCCGGTCCAGCGCTGGCACAGCCGCTCTATGTAAACTCGCCCTACGGTATTTTTATTGCCCACAACGGCAATCTGACTAATGCCGATGAGCTGCGTGCGCATATTTTCCGCGCAGATCTGCGTCATCTCAATACGGATTCAGATTCCGAAGTACTGCTCAATGTCTTTGCCCATGAGCTGCAGGCGCGTCGTAAACTGGAACCCACCAGCGATGATATTTTTGCCGCAGTAGAGCAGGTGCATAAACGCTGTCGCGGTGCCTATGCGGTGGTTGGCCTGATCGCCAACTACGGTATGTTTGCCTTTCGTGATCCCAATGGGATTCGCCCCCTGTGCTTTGGCAAGCGCAAGACTGAAGCCGGTATTGAATACGCGGTGGTCTCGGAATCTGTAGTTCTCGATAGTCTTGGTTTCGAGCTAATCCGCGATCTTGCCCCCGGTGAAGCCTTGTTTGTCGATACCAGCGGTAAGATTCATCTTCAGCAATGTGCCACGGAACCGGAGCTGGTGCCCTGTATTTTTGAGCATGTCTACTTTGCCCGCCCCGATTCACTGATCGACAATATTTCCGTCTATAAATGCCGGCTGCGCATGGGTGAAAAGCTCGCGGAAAAAGTCCTCCGCCTCAGGCCCGATCACGATATTGATGTAGTTATTCCGATTCCCGATACCAGTCGTGTATCCGCCCAGGCGATGGCCGAAACACTGGGCGTTAAACTCCGTGAAGGCTTTATGAAGAACCGCTATATAGGCCGTACCTTTATTATGCCAGGGCAGACCGAACGCAAAAAATCTGTGCGCCAAAAGCTCAATGCCGTAAAGCTTGAGTTCGCAGGTAAGAATGTTCTGTTAGTCGACGATTCAATTGTTCGCGGCACCACCTCCCAGGAAATTATCCAGATGGCTCGCGATGCCGGCGCTAAAAAAGTCTATATGGCTTCAGCGGCTCCAGGTGTTCGCTACCCCAATGTCTATGGTATCGATATGCCCTCGGCCTCAGAGCTTATTGCTCACGGTCGCAGCGATGCAGAGGTTGGTGAGTTGATCGGTGCCGACTGGATTGTCTATCAGGATCTGCAGGATTTGATTGATGCTGGCGCTGAGGGTAACGACAGTATTAAACGTTTTGAATGTTCGGTCTTCGATGGCCAATATGTGACTGGCGATGTAGATAAAGCCTATCTGGATCGTATCGAAGCCCTGCGCAATGACTCTGCAAAACAGAAAGCAGATGTTAGTATTGAACCTAAGAATGGGCAGGTTATTGGTATTCACAACAATAACAGCGCGACTAACTAGTAATTTTAGAAAAAGCTTTTAGAGATAAATTTCGGGATTAACCATGTCAGCTCAGGATGATAAGTTACAGCAGGATACCCTCGCGATTCGTGGCGGCTATGAGCGCAGCCATGAAAATGAACATTCAGAAGCCCTTTTCCTGACCTCGAGCTATGTGTTTGAAAATGCCGAAATGGCCGCCAGGCATTTTAGTAATGAAGTAGAGGGCAATGTTTACTCCCGTTACACCAATCCAACCGTACGCACTTTTGAAGAGCGACTGGCGGCGATGGAAGAGGGCGAGCAGGCGGTTGCTACAGCTTCTGGAATGGCGGCAACCCTCAGTGTGATTATGGCTCTGTTGCAATCCGGCGACCATCTTATCTGCTCTCAGGATGTTTTTGGCAGTACCAGGGTGATGCTCAATAACTACATCACCAAATTTGGTGTTGAGGTTACCTATGTGCCGTTGACCGATCTGGATAGCTGGCAGCAGGCAGTACAGCCGAATACCAAAATGCTGTTCTGCGAGACGCCATCTAACCCCATGTCTGAAATTGCCGATCTGGAAGCACTGTCGGCAATCTCAAAACAGGCCGGTGCACTGTTTGTGGTGGATAACTGTTTCTGTACGCCGGTACTGCAAAAGCCATTGCGCTGGGGCGCGGATATTGTTGTTCATTCAGCGACCAAATATCTCGATGGTCAGGGCCGCTGCCTCGGTGGTGCCGTGGTTGGCAGCAGTGAATTGATGGATAAGCTGGTCGGCTTCCTGCGCGCTGCCGGTCCAGCCATGAGTCCATTTAATGCCTGGGTATTTCTCAAGGGTCTCGAGACACTGCGTATTCGTATGCAGGCTCATTCAGCAAATGCTGCGGCACTGGCTGAATGGCTCAATGCTCATCCCAAAGTGAGTAAAGTCTTCTATGCCGGTCTTGAAGATCATCCCGGTCATCAACTGGCGAAAAAACAGCAGAGTGATTTTGGCGGTGTGGTTTCATTTACAGTCGAAGGTGGTCGTGAACAGGCCTGGCGTGTGCTCGACAGTACAAAAGTCATCTCACTGACGGCTAATCTCGGTGATACAAAAACTACCATAGTCCATCCTGCAACGACCACCCATGGCCGCCTCAATGACGAGGATCGCCAGCAGGCCGGTATTACCGATAATTTGATCCGTGTTGCCGTGGGGTTGGAGGATATTGTCGATATTAAGAATGATCTAAAACGCGGTTTAGACCTTATATAAGCTGTATAGGTTTAAAAATAGCGAGGTCGTTAAAATGTCCATGTTAATTCTTCCTTCCGCGGATCAGGCGCTGCCGGGACGCGACGCTATAATGCCGGTCAGCAATGCCCATTATGTTACTGGTCAGCCGCTAAAGCCGCCGTTTGCCGATGGTTTACGCTGGGTAATCTTTGGTATGGGATGTTTCTGGGGTGCTGAGCGACGCTTCTGGGAGCAGCCTGGTGTTATTACCACAGCCGCTGGTTATGCCGGTGGTTTTACTGCAAATCCTACTTACGAAGAGGCCTGTTCAGGTCTAACCGGTCATTCGGAAGTGGTACTGGTAGTTTTTGATCCCCAGAAAACCACCCTTAATAATCTTCTCGCAGTGTTTTGGGA
>JABBBF010000056.1 GCA_018607545.1 SAR92 clade bacterium
CAAGATTCACATTCGCTTCTGGCGCGTCCGTAATCTATACATCGACATGACTTGCAATTACTTAAATACTGTTTTGGAATTTATTCATCTGCTGACGCAGTGGCAGTTATAGCAGCTATTCTTCAGGGGGCCAAAAAGTCTCTATATTTAGTCCCACAGCTTGGCGCCTTAAAATTTGCGTCACCTGACATCCCGGCAAAAAAAAGCGCCACCTGAATTGTACTTCAGGTGGCGCTTACTGCCGGGGAAACTATGACTGTTAGAGGTTAAACAGCTTTAATCATTTAACCTTTTAGCAACTGCAGTACTGACTGGGCAGACTGATTGGCTTGCGCGAGCATAGCAGTACCTGCTTGCTGAATAATCTGGGTGCGCGCTAGCTCAGTTGTTTCCTTAGCATAATTGGCATCTTCAACGCGACTGCGAGAGGCCTCGGCGTTTTGCGATACGTTCGCTAAATTATCAACCACATATTCCAGGCGATTCATCACTGCACCATAGGTTGCGCGCTGAGTGTTAATGCCATTAATAGCAGTGTCAATGTTAGCCAGAGCTATCGCTGCCAGCGCAGATGTGCTGAGACTGATTGGGTCAGTACCGACGGTATCTTCAGTGACGGTTACAGCGCTGCTTGCTTCAGTAACAGTAGGAGCAGCGGCCACTGAGCCAGAGGTTTTATAGGTAAATTCAAGGCCGTCACCATCAGAATTAGCGGCAACGGTGAATAGCAGGTCATCATATCCGGTAGCGCCCTGAATGGCCGTTACCTGTTCTGCCACGGTTGCATCATCCGCTTGAGTAACTGAGACAGAATTTGTGCCGTCAGAGATAACCTGAGCAACACCGGAGCTGTCATCTATTTCTGCTGCTGGGATGCTGTAAACAGCGGCCACAGCGGTGTCAGAAATATTATTAGGTGAGGTGCCATCATTTTTGAAAACACCAGTACCTGCAGTGCTCCAGTCACCCAGATTAATTTGAATTGTCTGATCGGCATTGGCGCCAACCTGGTAAGTCACGGTGCCATCGGTACCTGCAGTGCCATCGAGAATATTTTCTCCGTTCCACTGGGTGGACTCGGAAACACGTAGGATTTCAGCTTGCAGTGCAACAAACTCGACATTTAGATTAGAGCGGTCAGTTGCGGTGTTGGTTTCGGTAATAGACTGAATGGCCAGTTCACGCATTCTCTGCAGCATATTGGCCAATTCAATTGAGGCGCCATCAGCAGTTTGAATCATAGCGATCGCATCATTGGCATTGCGAGCTGCCTGGTCCAGGCCTTTAATTTGAGCGGTCATTCGTGAAGAAATAGCCAGGCCAGCTGCATCGTCCGAGGCTGAGTTGATGCGCTTGCCGGTAGACAGTCGCTCCATCGCTTGGCCCATTAATCGGTCATTCTTGCTCAAAGCATTTTGGGTAATTGTTGCGCCCACGTTTGTATTAATAACAGTCATTTCAAATTCCTCTATATTCTTTTGATCGGCTGCTTTAATCAAAGTGTTGTGCAACCGGGATAGTTAGAATCAATTCACTTACTAAAAAGCTGAATAATGAGACTAAAACTTACCAATTGCCGTCTTGCGGGGTTTAACTCCGATTTGACGGCTCGCACAGAGGAAGTTGCAATACTGATGCCAAAATTTGGTTATGCCGAATTATTTAATTTTAAATTGATAAAAAACAACAGCTTACGCCATTTATTTTTTTTAGTGGAAGAGATTATTGCAGATAGTGGCAAGGAGTTGCCGGCGAAATTGCCGCAAATATTGCCGTAAAATTGCCGCTTTGTCAGAATACCGTCAATTGCATTTTGATCCATAGTGGATCAGTTTCAGCGGTCAATACAGCTCGTCAAATAACACACCTTTAAGGGACTCCAGATTTGCCGCAACACGCAAGATCGCCTCTCCAGGCATTGTGCGTACCAGCTCACCCGTGTCTTTGTTGGTCACATGGACAACAAAACGGTGCGACGCGCTATCAACAGAAAATTGTAAGCTGGTAGGCGCTTTTTTCATCGCGAGATTAAGCGTTTTAACGGCTTCTTTAACATCAGTCAGGGTTTGATTGAGTTGCTTGATGCTTTCGTCTTTAGTTGCCGACACATCTTTGCTGACATCCTGAATAGATGTCGATGGGACAGACGCCGGCACGCTGGGCGCAGCTGGAGCCGACCCATTCGCGAGCTTGGTCGGCGTGGAAGCCGGCGCAAGCGCTGTGCTCAGTTTTAGATTGCCGTCGATACCAGACATATCTGTCACCATTTTAAATTTGCGCTCAAGGTTTAATCCGCGAGCAGTTTAAGTCGTTACCCTGGCAGCCCATCAAAGGGCCTTTCACCGGGGGAAACTCTCCCAATCACAACTTAACATCGGCAGGTGAATTAAAAGCTTTAATTTATTTTTAAAAAACTCTCATTGGGTTTTGCCGCGCTCGAGCGCTGTCAGCGAATAGGTTCTGCAGCTATACTTGGCTGCGCATTAATAATGCATTACCAGGAGCTGTCGTGAAGGCTATTTCCCTAATTATCAAAATGATTGATCGCTTTACCGATTATACCGGCAGGCTTATCTCCTGGCTGACATTGGCTATGGTGACGATAACCGTGATCGTGGTTGTTTTGCGCTACTTTTTTGAAAGTGGATCCATTGCTTTACAGGAGTCGATCACCTATCTGCACGGTCTGGTATTTATGCTAGGTATCGCCTTTACCTTGCAGCGCGGCGGTCATGTCAGGGTGGATATTTTTTATCGCGGTTTCTCACCTGAGCGCAAGGCACTGGTGGATCTGGTTGGGGGAGTCTTATTTTTGCTGCCGGTAACCCTGCTGATCATTTTTATGTCCTGGGACTATGTCGCGGCGAGCTGGTCAATAGGTGAGACCTCAGAGGAGCGCAGCGGTATCGCCGGTATCTACCTGCTTAAAACACTGTTGTTGGCGATGCCTGCAACCCTGTTATTGCAGGGTATTGCCGAGATTCTAAAAAATATATTGATACTGATGGGCAAACAGCCGCCAGAGGCAATCGATTATCTGCAGCAAGAGCATTTGGAGCCGCAGGTCTGATGGCAGAACTTATCCCCCTTCTTATGTTCGTAGTGATTTGTCTGGTGTTGATGGCAGGCTATCCTGTGGCGCTGTCGCTCTCGGGCACTGCATTGATCTTTGCCTTTGTCGGCTATATGACCGGCACCTTTGATATGGCCTTTTTGTATGCACTGCCCAACAGGCTGTTTGGCACCATCAAAAATACCACTCTAATCGCTGTGCCGCTGTTTGTGTTTATGGGGGTGATGCTGGAAAAGTCACGCCTGGCCGAGGACTTGCTCGAGAGTATGGCGGATCTGTTTAAAGGGTTTCGCAGTGGCCTGGGTATTTCGGTGGTGCTGGTCGGTGCACTGCTGGCGGCGAGCACCGGTATTGTCGGCGCCACAGTAGTGACCATGGGCTTGATGTCACTGCCTACTATGTTAAAGCGGGGCTATTCGCCGTCTCAGGCGACGGGGATTATTTGCGCCACGGGCACACTGGGACAGATTATTCCCCCTTCAATCGCGCTGGTTCTGCTCGGTGATATTCTCTCCAGTGCCTATCAGCAGGCGCAGCTCAATATGGGTATCTTTACCCCCAAGGTTGTCTCTATTGGCGACCTGTTTGTCGGTGCAATTATTCCCGGGCTGATTTTAGTTGCGCTCTACTGCGCCTATGTCATTCTGTTTGCCAGACCCCAACTTCAGTCGCAGCAGGCGATTGATCAGCTTTCGGCGACCAATAAGTTGTCTCGTGCAATGCGCAATCTACTGCCGCCGATATTTTTGATTGGCGCGGTACTGGGTTCAATTTTGACTGGTGCAGCAACCCCGACAGAAGCCGCAGCGGTGGGTGCCTTTGGCGCGACCCTGCTGGCAATGTTTAAGGGGCAGCTGTCAGTGGCTCGCCTGCGTGAAGTTGCCCAGAACACCACCGAAGTGACCTCCATGGTGTTTTTGATTCTGATTGGCGCGGCGATATTCTCATTGGTATTCCGCGGGTTTGGCGGTGAGGAGATGGTCGAGCAGTTCTTCTCGCAACTGCCGGGCGGTGTGGTCAGCGCAACTATTCTGGTCATGGTGGTTATATTTTTGCTGGGCTTTGTACTGGATTTTATTGAGATTACTTTTGTTGTCGTGCCGATTGTTGGCCCGGTACTGCTCGCCATGGGCTTGGATCCGGTGTGGCTGGGTATTATGATTGCCATAAATCTCCAGACCTCCTTTTTAACACCGCCATTTGGATTTGCGCTGTTCTACCTGCGCGGTGTTGCACCAGCCGCGGTCGAGACCTCGGATATGTACCGCGGCGTGGCACCGTTTATTATGATTCAGCTATTTGTAATGTTGATGCTATCGGTGTGGCCAGCGCTGGCAACCTGGTTGCCCACAGCTATTTACAACTGAAATTTTTGAAACCGGGGTGGGCGTGTAATGGTGAGCTATCTACAGTCCTTCAAAGTTTAATAGCGGCAAAGATTTTTTCTCGCAGGTCCTTGTGCTCATTAACCAGATGGTGGCCAGCACCATTGATCAGGTTAAGGTTCATCTGGGGAAATTTTTCCTCGAATAGTTTGATGTTATAACGCCAGTCCAGAGTTCCATCCTCATCGCCCTGAATCACATTGATTGGAAAGTTGCTGCCCGGGTGGCTTTCTATTTCCTCAACCCAATCCGCCATGGCGCCTATCCAGGCATTTGGCAATCGATGGGGTTGAAAGGGATCTTGATGCTGAAGGAAATATAAAAATTCTCGGTCGTGAGAGTTTTTTCGAAAGACTCTTTTAAGGGTCTTGCGAAAGGGTCCGGTGAGCTTAAAAGCCCAGCGATTAAATTTCCAGAGATGGGGATGCGCAAGCGGAGCCAGCAGATTAAGGCTGGCAAAGGGATAGTTACTGGTATTGGTCTGTTCGAGCAGTTGTTTCAGCAAGATGGCACCGCCAGTACTCTGTCCGATGCCATGCAGTGGGCCTGGACAAAATTCCGATGCGGCACTGACCACCTGATTAAGCTGGCGGACATATTCACCGTAACTGTCAATATAGCCCGGCTCACCACTCGACAGGCCGTGGCCAATAAGGTCAAAGCAGACCACCGCATACTGGCGGCGAAGAAGCTCGTCAATCAGGTTTCTATACAGGCCGGTATGATCGAGATAGCCGTGAACAATAACGACAGTCCCCAGGGCGCCGTCCGGTTGCCAGGCCATAATATGCGTCTGCTGGCCAGCGTCGGTTAGATGTCCGGCGTGAAGTTGCACACTGTCGTTTGGGCGCGGCAGGCGATAAAAGTCAAGGTAGTTTCTAAGTGCGCTGTTAGCGGTTAAATCAGCCACCGCAGCGGGAGTGAAAGGCGGGAGTTTTTGCCGCAGGCTCTCTATGTTTTGCGGGGCAAAATCTGACTGTGCATAACCCATAGATTTATCCGAATTTTGTGTTAGAGTTCCTTAAAAATACTTGTTTGATATGTAACCGAACAACCCACATCTTGTCAGAATGAGTATGAATTACAATAATAAAGATTTCGTTGAAAAATTAATTAGTTCACACAGTACGACGCTGGTCAGATTCTTAGCGCGTCGCATGAACAGCCGTGAAGATGCCGAAGATATCGCGCAGGCGGCTTTTATACGTCTCTACACCCTGGACGATCCAAGCAAGTTATCCAATGCCAAGGCCTTTCTCTTTCAGGTTGCTGCCAATATGTCGATCGACCAGCTGCGCAGAAAAGTTTTACATCAAAACTATTTGGAGCGCGAGGGCGCTAAACCCCCTAGTAATGGCTCAATGCCAGTTAGTTCGCCGGTTGAAAATATCTCCCTCGAGCGAGAGATGGAAGCCAAGCAGACGTTGACGTTTATTTACCAATCCCTGGAGGGATTGCCGCAAAACCCGAGGCAGGCATTTATTTTGAATCGCGCCAAAGGCCTTACCTACCCAGAGATTGCCAAGCAAATGGGCGTCTCTGTCAGCTCTGTCGAGAAATATATCCTAGAGGCGCTCAAGCATCTACGCAGCGCTCTCGCCGACACAGGCAAATAGTTTTTCCTTACTAATCATCCCCAAATTACACTGAAAAAGCCCCATATTGGTGCGCTTGCCCCTTTTTGTGTTATATCGGGGTGCTATAAATGCTGGGTATTTCAATTTTTTGTTTACTGTTTCCCTCTGGAGCGCCTGATCTGGCTGGCCTCAGCCTAAGTAGCGGCCATCAGGTGCAGATGGCACAAAAATTGTATGCAAATATAGATAAAGCACTGTTTGTTTTTTTTGTTTATGCCAAAATGGTCTGGGGTATTTGCACTTCCGCTCGTCTAAGCTGTGAGAAATCTTATTAAACAGTAAAGCCCGCTCAATAGGGGCTAGCAACAAGAATACAAGCTACTTGAGTACAAGCCATTGACTGCACTGAAAATTGATCAAAACGTCCTCGACCAGGCCTATGCCTGGATTGTTGCGTTGCGTGGTGAACAAGTGGGCGAAAAAGACCTTGAGGAATTTTCAGGGTGGCTTACCGAGGATAAATCTCATCAGTTGGCCTGGGATGAGGCGCTGGAACTTTGGGAGACAATGGGTGCAGTCTCCCATCTTCCTGTAGACGAGCTATTGGCAGAGAATTCTGTCGAGTCGACAGTCTCTACTGAAATCCTCGCCGATACCCAGCCAGCAGCAGGTTTTGGTCTGTTGGAAAAATTACAGACACTTTGGAAGCCAATGGCGCTGGCTTTTTCTCTGGCCCTGGTTGGTTTTCTTGCAGTATTTAATCTTCAGTCCGAGGGTGAAATCTTCGCTGCAGGCACAGGCCAGTATCTGGCGGTTACTCTTGCCGATGGCAGTGTTGTTGAGCTCAATACCAATAGTGAAATCTCGGTATCCCTGACAGAGAATGTCCGTGAGATTGAGCTGCACAAGGGCGAAGTCTTCTTCACGGTCGCCAGGGATAAGGACAGACCATTTGTTGTCGATGTGGCAGGTGCAACTGTTCGCGCAGTGGGCACAGCGTTTAATATATATCGGGTCACTGACCAGAGCGCCATAGTCTCTGTAAGCGAGGGCATTGTTCGCGTGGAAGAGGCGGGGGGATCCTCTGTCACCTCAGCACAGTCAAAGTTATTGACGGTTGATGAAGCTGTGGAGATTGATGCGGTTCGCGGCCTGTCCGAGTCCAATATACGAAATTCCCAGACCACCGCATGGCGGCAGGGGCAGCTGTTATTTGAAAACACCTCGGTTGGGGATGCTGTTGAAATGCTCAATCGCTATCTGCACAAAAAAGTCATCGTCGCCGATGATGTATCTCGAAGTATCAAGATATCAGGCACTTTCTCGTCCCGCCAAAAGAAAGAAACTCTCGCCGCAGTTGCTCAAGCCCTAGGCCTGGAGCTGAATTCCCGTGGCAATAAATGGTTGTTGTCTCAGCCCAAGCCATAAGGTTTAATAATCCTCTGTATTTAGTCTGGGTCTATGCCCTATGGCATGTTTTGGATTTTTGAATAATTATTATCGCCGTCTGTTGGCTGTAAGCCGAACATCGCTGTTTTCCATTGGCTGTTTATTTTCTATATTCTCAAGCTCTTTATTCTCAAGCTCTGCGGCTCAGGCAATTGTTACAGATATTTATCCGGTTGAACTGCCTCAGGGCAGTCTGCATAGTTCGCTGATAGCGCTTGGCCAGCAAACCCAGTCTTCAATTATTTTTCCATCTTCAATGGGCAATGATCAGGATGTTCCAGAGGTCGTTGGCAGCTTTAGTATTTTAGAGGTATTGGATCGGCTAATTGAAAAGCGCGATATTGAATACCGTATTGTGGGGCCCCAGACAGTGGTGGTATTACCGCGCTGCAAGGTGGGTTGGGACTGTGCCGCTATGCATGAGGATCTGCAGCGCAGCAAAAATCAGTATCCGATGATCGAAGAGTTAATTGTCCGTGGCAAGCCGCTTACCGGATCCAGATTTAGGCAGATAAACGGTAACTCATTTACCCCTACAGATATTATTACCTCCACTGAAATTCGCCTTTCCGGTGCGCAAACACTTTCACAGTTAATGCGGTTTACACCGGAAGTGGCCGGGAACTCGGCGAGCACTGCGGTCAGCAATGGTGGAAATGGTACTGCCAGTGTGACCTTGCGAGGATTTCCGGCAACCAATACGCTGGTTTTGATCAATGGATTGCGCAGCGCAGCCAATGCTATCGATGGCGGCTCAGTTGATCTTAACAGTATTCCTCTGGCGGCCGTGGATCGAATCGAAATTCTCAAGGACAGTGGTTCATCTGTCTATGGTTCAGATGCTATTGCCGGGGTTGTAAATGTTATTTTGCGCAAAAGCTTTGATGGTGTTCTGGTCAATACATTTTTCGGGGCGTCGGATACCGGGGACAATCAAACAGCTCGCTACGATATTCTGGCTAGCGGTAAAGTTGCCGGATTAGAACTGTTAGCGATGGCCTCCCACTATGATCAGGCAGGCTTCCTCAGTCGCGATAGAGCAATTTCAAGTTCCGCTGATGGGCGCATGCAGGGCGGCACTGATCAGCGTTCAAGCGCCACACCAAATGCCCGCATTCATGTTGGCGATAATGTTGTTACTCTTGAAGAGGGGCGGGTAAGCGGAAGTTCTCCCTCAGATTTCCGCAATGTGACGGACGAAGATCTTTTTAACTATTTAGCCTATACCTCTTCACTTGTGCCGGCAGAGCGAGATTCATTTTTTCTCTCTGGCAGTCTGACTGAGCTGAGTTCACTGGAAAGTACTTTTGAACTCGGCTACGTGAAAAATATCACTCATAGTACTTTTTCTCCGGCACCCATCTTTACTGCCTTTGAAGAGGTTCCGATCAGCATCTCGGCCGCGAACCAATTCAATCCATTTGCCGAAGATATTGTCGATACGCGAATAAGGCTGTTAGGTTTGGGCCCTCGTGTACAGACGAATAAGTCTGAGACTTTTCGCGCCAACAGCAAATTGATGGGAACCCTGCGCGATGGCGAGTGGCAGGTCAGTGTCAATTGGAGTGAAAATAAAGCCGTTGAACAGTGGCGCAATCTGGTCGACGCGGAAAATCTCGCTCTAGGGCTCGGCAGCAGTTCTGCCTGTGCCAGTATAGATGGCTGTGTGCCAATTAACTTTTTTGGATCGCCAGATGCAATCACGCATGAGCAGCTTAACTATATCCGCGGCAAAGCGGTTAACCGAGGCCGATCAACATTGGCCTCGATTAATATAGATATATCCCAGATTGCCAGAATTTCAGCGGTAGAAAATATTGAGTTTGCTGCGGGTTTAGAAATGCGAAGGGAAACCTTTGCCACAGAGGCAGACCCGCGAGTTGAAAATAATCAGTTAATCGGTGGTGAGTTTGGCAGTAGTCGCGGAAACAGAACGAGTTCGGAACTCTATATAGAATCGCTGGTACCAATTATTGCTAGTGAGAATAGGATTGCAGAGCCTGTCTTAGAGGCGAATATATCCTTTAGAGCTACTCAGTACAGTGACTTTGGTTCAGAGGCCAACCCCAAATTGGCGGTGCGTTATCGACCGAATAGCGATCTAATGTTGCGGGGCAGTATTTCTCAGGGGTTTCGTGCGCCGTCACTCTTTGAGTTAAATCAGACCGACAGTATCAGCCAGGCGTTTTTGGTCGATCCCTGTTCGAACCCTGAAAATGTTGGCGTACTGCCGGGTTGTGATATGCAGACTGATCCGCTGCGAGTTCAGTATCTGACCGTAACTGGCGGCAATCCCGAGCTGCACCCTGAAATCTCTAAAAACCTTTCTCTGGGCTTTATTTATAAGCCTCCCGGACTGCGCAATTTTACTTTTGGACTCGATGCCTACCGAATTCAAGTTGATAATATTATCGGTGCCAGCGGTCAGTTTTTCCTCGATCAGAACGCTGCCGAACTAAGTTTTAGCGATCGAATTATTCGCGATGGAAATGGTGAAGTTGTGAGAATTTTGGCGAATAATGAAAACCTTGGGACGCGTGATATTTCAGGCTTTGATGCGGATATTTCCTGGCGAGTTTTTATCGCCAAGTGGGGAAGCCTAGGGGTTGATCTGAGCGGCTCACATATTCATTCATATCAGCTTCAAAGCGCTCCGACCGAAGAGGTTCAAGAGTTGGCGGGAACATTTTCAGATGAGGCGGCAGAGGGGTCTGGAGCCCTGCCAAAATGGAAGACCAGATTAAATTTATTCTGGCAATTTGGGCGCTGGGAAGTCGCACTCTCATCATTTAGAGTCAGCAGCTTAACAGAGACAGTCAATGGCCCAGATAGTCACCGCGACTCTGGCGGCTGGTCACGCGAAGATGCTCAGATGAGTTATCACTTTAATTCTGGAGAATCGCTGATAACGCTCGGGGTCGATAATATATTTAATGAGCCGCCCCCCTTTCTGGCCTCCGCATTCAACGATAATTTTGATTCAAGAACCTATGAATCCACTGGCAGGTTCTTTTATGCCAGGTTCAGCCATCACCTGTAACCACAGGGCGCAAAAAAGCCCTGTAGTTTTCACTGCAAGGCTTATTCGATTATTACTTTAAGCTATCTACTCATCAGTCGATAAAGAGACGTCGTAGACACCGGCTTCTCGAGCCTGATCAGAGATAAGAACAAACAATTCTGTCTTCGATTTCGGATGAGCGCTAATAATAACTTTGGCCTCCGGCTTCTCGGCGTGCATACGTTCAACATTCGCACGAACAGCGCGAACATCAATGCGTCGGCCCTCAAGAGTCAGCTCATTGCTCTCAGAAACTCGGAAAACAATATTGGTGTTTTCAGTATCTGGTGGTGGCTCATCTGAGGTTGGTGGGCGATTAACATCAAGCCCTGATTCGTTTACAAATGAAGCCGTAACAATGAAAAAAATC
>JABBBF010000065.1:0-3376 GCA_018607545.1 SAR92 clade bacterium
CCGTCCAGAGGTGGAGCCTTTGGAGCCAAAGGTAAAGGTCTTGCCGGCAATAGCCGCCGGGAAATCAGTGCCGCTCTCCAGGTCACTGCTGCTGTGGGCGATCAGGTAGGTTTTAAAGAACGGGTCCTCATAACCCTGAGCAATTGCCTTGCTGCCGGGAACCAGCCGTCTTGCCTGAACACCAGAGAGGCCACCAAACCAAGCTAACTGAACCTGATTATTGCGAAAGGCGGTTACCGCAGCGGCATAGCTTTTAACCGGTATATAGCGCACTTCAATCTTCAGCTCTTTTTGCAGATAGTCGGCGATCTTATTAAAGCGCTCTTGAAGGTGTGCTTCGTTCTGATCGGGAATTGCGGTAAAGGTAAATGGCTGGGTATTGGTTTGCGCGCTAGCGATTGATGACAATAGCATCAGGACAGCTAATATTGAGCTGGAGATAAGGCATTTCATTCTTGTGGGATCCTGTTTATTTATTAAGTTTTGTTTTGGGATTGATTCCAATTGATGCAGTCGTCCAAAGTGACTCCCGAGCCACCAAAGATATCCAAGGCACTGCCAATAGTAAGGTCTACTTTACCCTGAGAGAGAGTCTGAACCAGTTTTAGGTCTTCCAATGAGCGGGCACCACCGGCATAGGTCACCGGGAGGTTGCAGCAGTCGCCAAGCAGGCTGACCAGATCCTGGTCGATACCGGCCTGAAGCCCTTCAACATCGGCGCCATGGACTAAAAACTCCGCGCAGTGTTTCTCGAGTTCGCTGAGGGTTTGCTGATCGATCGCTGTATTGGTAATTGTTTGCCAGCGATCGGTGGCAATCATCCAACCCTGATCGGTTTTGCGGCAGCTAAGATCCAGTACTAAATTGTCGGCACCGACTTCCGCCTTAATCGCTTCGAGCCGCGACCAGGAAAATTCGCCATTTTCAAACAGATAGGAGGTGACAATAATATGCGAGGCACCGGCTTCTAAATAGCTGCTGGCATTTTCCAAATTAACGCCGCCACCAAATTGCATACCTTTGGGGTAAGTGTTCAGAGCTTGAAGAACCTGTTGCTGATTGTTGGGTCCGAGGGCAATAACATGACCGCCGGTCAGCTTGTGCTCTCTGTAAAGTTGCGCGTAATAGGCGGCATCGTGAGAGCTGATAAAGTTGGTATCGGCACCGCTGTCGGTAAGACTGCCGCCGACAATCTGTTTTACCTGACCCTGGTGAAGGTCGATGCAGGGGCGAAACGCGGTCAAGGTGCTAACTCCAAATAGTTGAAATCGTAAACAAGAGCGCAGTATAACTTAACTGTGATTTACTGCAGTGCTATTCCAACCTTTGAACCATTAACGCGATTGAGTTTTTGACTGATAAAGTGACCGGCGCCAATCAACTTCTTAAGATCTACACCATGTTCGATTCCCAGACCATTAAGCATATAGACCAGATCCTCTGTGGCGAGATTGCCCGATGCAGCGCCGCCATTGGCAAGTTTTGCATAGGGGCATCCACCGAGGCCGGCCACGGAACTATCGATAACCGAGATACCCATCTGCAATGAGATCAGCACATTGGCCAGTGCCTGGCCGTAGGTGTCGTGGAGATGGACGGCGAGTTTTTCGGCGGGAATATCCTCAAGTAATCTAGCCAATAATTTTTCAACCGAGGCGGGGGTGCCGACACCGATGGTGTCGCCAAGAGAGATTTCATAGCAGCCCATCGCCAGTAATTGTTTGGCAATATCGGCAACTTTTTCAGTGTTTACATTGCCCTCATAGGGGCAGCCGACCACGCAGGAGATATAGCCGCGGAGTCTAATATCATTGGCCAGTGCCTGTTCGGCGAGGGGTTTAAAACGCTCAATGCTCTCGGCAATTGAGCAGTTAATATTTTTCTGGCTAAAGCTCTCCGAGGCCGCGGCAAAGACCGCCACCTCTTTTACGCCGCACTCCATAGCGCGTTCCAAACCACGCAGGTTGGGTGCCAGTGCGGCATAAACTGTATTTGAGTGTTCAGAGAGTTGAGTAGAGAGCTGGGCAAAGACCTGATCACTGCCAGCCATTTGCGGCACCCATTTGGGACTGACAAAACTGCCAGCTTCAATATAGCTGAGGCCAGCCTCTGCCAGTTGATTTATTAACTCGACTTTGGTGGTTACGTCCACAGCGACTTTTTCATTTTGCAGGCCATCGCGAGGGCCGACTTCGACAATTTTTACCGACTTTGGATAGTTCATTTCGTTAAAACCTTGCATAACCAGAGAGCGGATAATAGGGACAACACCGAGTTAATGCCAATGAGGTTTTCTTTTTTGCAAAAAAGCACTTAAACCTTCCTGAGCTTCATCGGAGACTCGGATAGCGGAAATGGTTTTGCAGGTATGGTCGATAATATCCTTATTGATAGGCTTGCCGCTAATATCAAAAATTAACTGCTTGGCAGCTTTGGTCGCTATGGGCCCATTGGCTAAAAGTGTATCAATAATCTGCCTCACCTTAGTATCGAGATGCTCGGGATCCGTTACCTCATTAACTAAGCCGATCCGCCTGGCGGTCTGCCCATCAAAAGTTTCTGCAGTGATAAAGTAGCGTCGCGCAACACGTTCGCCAATTGCCGCAATAACATAGGGGCTAATAGTTGCGGGCACCAACCCAACTTTAACTTCGCTAAGAGCGAAGTTAGCACTGGTGGTAGCTATGGAAATATCACAGCAACTAATAAGTCCAACCCCACCGCCAAAGGCGGCACCCTGAACTCTGGCTATGGTTGGTTGGGGCATTCGATTGAGTGTCTGTAGCATCAGCGCCACTGCATTGGCATCGCGCAGATTTTCCTCGTAAGAGTAATTGACCATTCGTTGCATCCAGCCTAAATCAGCGCCAGCAGAGAAGTTTTTGCCCGCAGAGCCCAACACCATGACTCGAACATCAGGGTTGACGGAAATCGCAGCAAACGCCTGAGTCAGCTGAGAAATAACCTGGTCATCAAAGGCATTGTGTTTGTCGGGGTTGTTGATAGTTACCCGAGCTACGCCTCTGGAATCAATTTCAGTAATAACTCTACTCATAATTATCTATTCCTTATATTTCCCAAACTCCGATTTAGCATTGAGCCTAACTCTCCAGGCCATTATGGGATGAATCAGGCTCCGCTTATGGTTGTCCGGTTTTCAGAAACAAGCGAGCAACCGTTTGAACAATGCGAGTTTTGCAAGCGCTGAAAACCGGACAACCATGGAGCCGATTCCATAATGGCCTGGAGAATTGGGCGGTCTCTAATCTGGGCAACCCTAGTCAAAAGGAGCCCCCTTTCAAGAGATGAGAAGTCTTCAAGAGATCCCTTGTCGCTTCGCTCTCTCAGGATGATTTAGGCCTTTGGCCTTACTCTT
>JABBBF010000065.1:3476-5298 GCA_018607545.1 SAR92 clade bacterium
AGATCCCTTGTCGCTTCGCTCTCTCAGGATGATTTAGGCCTTTGGCCTTACTCTTGGGCTGAGATCCTTCGGTTCGCTTCGCTCTCTCAGGATGAGATCCTTCGGTTCACTTCGTTCTCTCAGGATGACCTTGTTCGGCCGTAGGCCGAACAAGGTCACATTCTAAACACCCCGAACTTGGTTTCTCCAATCTCCCTATTACAGCTTGCCGAAATCGCCTGCCCCAACACCATGCGCGTATCCGCGGGATCGATCACGCCATCATCCCAAAGTCTGGCCGAAGCGTAGTAGGGATGCCCCTGATACTCATAGTTATCAATAATCGGCTGCTTAAAATTCGCTTCCTCTTCGGCACTCCATTGCTTGCCGTCGCGCTCGTACTTATCGCGAGTTACCTGTGCCAACACGCCAGCAGCCTGCTCACCACCCATCACCGAGATACGCGCATTGGGCCACATAAACAGAAATCGTGGATCATAGGCGCGCCCACACATTCCATAGTTGCCGGCCCCAAAAGAGCCCCCTATAAGAACGGTAAACTTGGGTACATTGGCCGTAGCCACCGCGGTGACCATTTTGGCGCCGTGCTTCGCTATGCCTGAATGCTCAGCCTGTTTGCCAACCATAAAGCCGCTAATATTTTGCAGAAATACCAAGGGGATTTTGCGTTGCGCACAGAGTTCAATAAAGTGTGCTCCCTTCTGTGCGGACTCGCCAAAAAGAATTCCATTGTTGGCCACAATAGCGACCGGATAACCAAAAATTCTGGCAAAGCCACAGACCAGGGTTGTGCCGTACAAGGCCTTGAATTCATCGAAATCGGAAGCGTCGACAATGCGCGCAATAATCTCTCGCACGTCGTATGCCATGCGCGTATCTGCCGGTACCACACCATATATTTCACTACTCTCGTATGCAGGCTCAACATTATCTGCAATATCTTTTCCACCAGGTTTTACGCGATTAAGTCTAGCGACTGCGCTGCGGACTAATTCAATGGCATGTTGATCGTCCTTGGCGAAGTGGTCAGCGACACCGGAGATACGACAGTGAACATCAGCCCCGCCGAGCTCTTGAGCGGTTACAGTTTCGCCTATAGCCGCTTTAACTAGAGGTGGTCCAGCGAGGAAAATCGTTCCCTGATTTTTAACGATAATGGATTCGTCTGCCATTGCTGGCATGTAGGCGCCGCCAGCGGTACAAGAGCCCATTACTGCGGCGATTTGAGGAATATTCTCGGCAGACATATTGGCCTGGTTAAAAAAGATACGGCCGAAGTGGTCGCGATCGGGAAATACTTCATCCTGTCTTGGTAGATTGGCGCCACCAGAGTCCACAAGATAGATGCATGGCAGGTTGTTTTCTGCAGCGATGGCCTGTGCTCGCAGATGTTTTTTTACGGTCAGTGGGTAGTAACTGCCGCCTTTAACCGTTGCATCATTGGCCACGATCATGCAGTCCAGACCCTTGATTTTACCTATGCCGGTTATTAAGCCTGCGGCTGGCACCTGTTCATCGTAGACTTTGTGGGCGGCAAGAGGTGAGAGTTCTAAAAATGGCGAGTCAGGATCAAGTAATCTGTCAATTCGCTCGCGGGGCAATAATTTACCCCGACTCACATGCCTTGCGCAGGATTTTTCACCGCCGCCCATGGCTATAGTTGCCAGTACTTTATTGAGTTCATCGACGGCGGGTTTCATGGCGGCAACATTGGCTGCAAAGCTTGTGCTCTCAGTATTGATCCTGGTCTTAATAACGCTCATGGGCATAGTCCTTTAAAAATAGTCCTTTAAAAATAGTCCTTTAAAATATGGGGCGCTCA
>JABBBF010000065.1:5398-10779 GCA_018607545.1 SAR92 clade bacterium
ATAGTCCTTTAAAAATAGTCCTTTAAAAATAGTCCTTTAAAATATGGGGCGCTCATTTTTACGCGCTTTGGCTAAATAGCTCTCGGCCAATCAGCATCCTCCGCACCTCCGTGGTGCCGGCGCCAATTTCATAGAGCTTGGCATCGCGCAGCAGGCGACCGGTGGGATATTCATTGGTGTAACCATTACCGCCCAGGGCCTGAATTGCCTGCAGCGCCATCTGAGTGGCTTTCTCTGCGGTAAACAGAATGACTGCGGCGGCATCTTTGCGCGAGTCCTGTCCCAGATCACAGGCGCGGGCGACGGCATAGAGATAGGCACGGGAGGCATTTAATTCGGTGTACATATCGGCAATCTTGCCTTGCATTATTTGAAATTCACCAATTGCCTTGCCGAACTGTTTGCGCTCGTGGACATAGGGTAGTACCACATCCAGGCAGGCCTGCATAATGCCCACAGGCCCTCCGGATAAAACTGTTCGCTCATAGTCGAGGCCGGACATCAGTACTGCGATACCACGACCTTCACCGCCAAGAATATTCTCGGCTGGCACTTCACAGTCCTGAAAGAGCAGTTCACAGGTGTTGGAGCCGCGCATCCCCAACTTGTCGAGTTTTTGATGGCGTGAAAATCCCGGGTAGTCGCGCTCGACAATAAAGGCGGTTATGCCCTTGGATCCGGCTTCGATATCAGTCTTTGCATAGATTACAAAGGTGTGGGCATCGGGACCGTTGGTGATCCACATTTTATTGCCGTTGAGAATATAGTTGTCGCCCTGTTTTTTGGCACTGAGTTTCATGCTGACCACATCAGATCCGGCATTGGGCTCTGACATGGCCAGGGCGCCAATATGCTCACCGCTGCAGAGTTTTGGCAGGTACTTGTGTTTCTGCTCCTCAGTGCCATTCTTGTGCAGTTGATTGACGCAGAGATTGGAGTGAGCACCGTAGGAGAGGCCCACGGATGCGGAGGCGCGGGATATTTCTTCCATGGCGACTACATGGGCCAGATAGCCCATGCCTGAACCGCCATACTGCTCATCGACAGTCATGCCGAGCAATCCCATATCCCCCATTTTGCGCCATAGGTCATTGGGGAATTCATTATTTTCGTCAATGTCGGCAGCGCGGGGGGCTATCTCATTGCGACAAAACTGAAACAGGCTGTCGCGAAGCATATCTATATCTTCGCCGAGATTAAAATTGAGGGCAGGGTAGGTAGTATTCATAAATCACAGATTCCATTGCAATTATGTTGTTTGTATTTTTAGCGGTTTTGTTTAAGTGCCTCAATACAGTCGGTTTCAGCTTTATTGAGGTCCTTTAAAAGCTTAGTGATATCGTCCAGTTGTAAATTTAGCTTGGTGCGCTGTTGCTGAATGGCATCAATTAATTTCTTTAACTGGTCGAGATTTGTTTTGCCCGGCTCATACATATCAATAATTTCCCGACTGTCTTCGAGGGAAATTCCCAGCCGCTTGCCGCGCAGAATAAGCTTTAGCCGGGTGCGATCCGCTGGGCTGTATATCCTCGTCTGGCCTCGGCGAGCGGGGGATAGCAGGCCTATATCTTCATAGTGGCGGATGCTGCGCGTCGTGATAGCAAACTCTTTGGAGAGTTGACTGATGCTGTATTCAAGCGACATCTGCTGGGTATTTTCAGGCATAGGTAACTGTGCGGGTTTTGGGTATAGATGGATTCTAGTACAGATATTACGTTTACGTCAACGTAAACTATTTAGGCGCGTTTTTAATGGCTAATTGCACAGTGCTTTAGGGGGTATTAGATGGCGCTGTATTGACCGCGGTAGAAGACCAGTGGCTTATTGCCATTGTCGACAAACTCAAGCACCTTGCCGACCAGAATTATATGGTCACCACCTTCGTACTGGTGTTCGAGAGAACACTGAAAACAGGCGCTGTAGTGGGGAAGAATAGGTACACCGCAGAGCCCTTCGCTGCACTCAAGGCCGGCAAACTTATCTTCGCCGCTCTTGGCGAAACGATTGGATAACTCCTGCTGATCTTCCCTGAGGACATGGATAGCATATGATTCTGCAGCTATAAACTCCTCGAAACAATTTGCATCTCGGGCAATACTCCACAGCACAAGGGCTGGGTCGAGAGACACTGAATTAAAACTATTCACGGTCATACCAATATTTTGGCCATCCCTGCCCAGTGCGGTGACGATGGTTACGCCAGTGGTAAAACTGCCGAGAGCGTTGCGGAAGGCGATCGAGTTTTGCTTGTTATCAGGCATAGTTTTAAAAAGCTTTAATAATTTTCAGTGAAGTAAGATCCTTGAGCTGGCACAGAATCAAAGAAGGCGCGCTCAAATCAGCGCGCATAATCGGTTGAATGCCCAACGGTTGCAAGGATTATTAGTCAATTATCTATATTTCAGCGGCTAATCTGGTTCCCTGGTTAATGGCTCGCTTGGCATCCAGTTCGCTGGCAAAATCGGCGCCGCCAATTAAATGGCAGGGTATATTGAGCCCATCGGCCAATTCCCGAAGCGGATCCTGGCCGGCACAAATAATGACATTGTCTACCGGCAGCACTTTGCTTTCATCGCCGACGGTTATATGCAGGCCTTCATCATCAATACGCACATAGTCGCAACCAGGCATCATACGCACCCCTTTCATGGTCAGGCCTGCGCGGTGAATCCAGCCGGTGGTTTTACCGAGGCCGGAACCGACTTTGGAGGCTTTACGCTGCAGTAAATAGACCTCGCGGGGAGAGGGCTCAGGCTGGGCAGTTACCCCTTCAATACCAGAGCGCGATGCAAAGCTCATATCTATGCCCCACTCCTTCATAAAGGCGGGAATATTCTGGCTGGTAGATTCGCCGCTATGGGTAAGGTATTCCGCCGTATCAAAGCCAATACCACCGGCACCGATAATGGCAACCTTTTGACCGACCGGCTTTTTGTCAACAATCACATCCACATAGTTCATCACTTTTGGGTGATCTATGCCGTCAATTTCCGGGGTTCGGGGGGTGATTCCGGTGGCAATAATTACCTCGTCAAAACCGCCACTGTTAAGCTGTTGTGCGCTGACGCGCTGATTGAGTTTTAGGTCGACACCGGTCAACTCAATCTGCCTGCCGTAATAGCGCAGCGTTTCATTGAACTCTTCCTTGCCGGGAATCTGTTTAGCAATATTAAACTGTCCGCCAATCCTATCTGCGCTATCGAAAAGAGTGACATGGTGGCCCCTTGAGGCTGCAGTGGTCGCCGCAGAAAGTCCGGCGGGGCCGGCTCCCACTACGGCGATTTTCTTTAGCTGGGTTGCCGGTTCAATATGCAATTCGGTCTCGTGACAGGCGCGGGGATTGACGAGGCAGCTGGTCATCTGGCCGGCAAATACATGATCCAGACAGGCCTGGTTGCAGCCAATGCAGGTATTGATCTCATCGGCGCGATTTTCCTGTGCTTTGAGTACAAATTCGGGGTCGGCGAGAAAAGGGCGCGCCATAGAGATCATATCTGCATCACCGCGAACCAGGACTTCCTCGGCAACCTCGGGGGTATTGATTCGGTTAGAGGTAATTACCGGCACCGAGAGTTCTTTTCTAAAGTGCGCGGTCACCCAGGTAAAGGCAGCGCGGGGAACCTTGGTGGCAATGGTGGGAATCTGCGCCTCGTGCCAGCCAATGCCGGTGTTGATAATTGTGGCGCCGGCCTTCTCAATCGCTTTGCCCAGCTCTGTCACCTCTTCCGCAGTGCTGCCACCCACCACCAGGTCGAGCATCGATAGGCGGAAAATAATAATAAAGTTTTCACCCACAGCCTCGCGCACACGGCGCACAACTTCCACCGGCAGGCGGATACGGTTTGCATAGCTGCCACCCCAGTCGTCGTCGCGCTGGTTGGTGCGTGCGGCGATAAACTGGTTTAGGAAATAGCCCTCGGAACCCATTATCTCCACACCGTCATAGCCGGCTTTTTGTGCCTGCAGTGAGGTGAAAACAAAATCGTCGATCTGCTTGTAAATCTCTTCTTCGTTAATAGCTTTTGGCGTAAAGGGGTTGATTGGGGCTTTAATGGCTGATGGGGCGATCTGGTCTGGCGAGTAGGCATAGCGCCCAGTGTGCAGAATCTGCATGCAAATCTTGCCATCGTACTGATGGACTGCATCGGTAATCTGTCGATGGTTGGCGACATCTTGATCACTGACCAGGTTCTTGGTGTTGGGGTGAGTGCTGCCCTCTGTATTGGGGCCAATGCCGCCGGTAACTATAAGTCCAACACCGCCCTTGGCGCGCTCGGCAAAATAGGCCGCCATACGCTCATGGCCATTGGCAGCCTCTTCCAGACCGGTGTGCATAGAGCCCATCAGAACGCGATTCTTGAGTTGGGTAAATCCCAAATCCAGTGGGGCCAAAAGGTTTGGATAGCTACTCTGTGACATTTTATTCTCCATCGGCGATTTTTTTTATAATGGGTTTTCGATTGTTTGCGGCATTTTTAACAGTTTTGGATAAATGTTTTAAGGCAGGTTAAAGTGCAATTTTGACAGTGTCAAGATGGGTTGTTACATTGTCGGGATGAAGTTATCAGTTAATCCTCAGGATAGTCGCCCGAGTTACCATCATGGCGACCTGCGCCAAACATTGCTTGTAGCCGCCAAGTCGCTGATATCGGAGGCTGGTATAGAGAGTCTTTCGCTGCGCAAACTGGCGGAACGGGCCGGTGTATCGCGAACCGCGCCATACCACCATTTCCCGGATAAGAATGATCTGCTCTGTGCGATTGCCGCGGAGGGCTTCAGTCGTCGCCACAGAGCTGTGGCTCGGGCCTTTGATAATCCTGCGCTTACGCCCCGGGAAAAATTTGAGGAGTTTATCTGTGGCTATATCAAGTATGCCGCCGAAAATCCTGAAGAGTACGAGCTGATGTTTGGGCGCAATATCTGGAAGCAGAAAAACAGCACCCAGGAGTTGCGCGATGTCGCCTATCCCTGTTTTCAACACCAGCTTGAGATGATTCGCAGCTGGCAGCAGTGTGGTCTTATCGGCGGCACAAATCCATTGCGCACCTCCCAGGTTATCTGGGGGACGGTGCATGGTATTGCCAAATTGTGGATTGATGGTATTTATACTGATTTGGCGCAAGTTGAAGAGGTTTCCCTCTGCGCAGTTAATATGTTCGTTAACAAAACTAGCTAACTAATTGTTTTTAAAACGCTTTGCTTTTCGGCACATTTCTATAGTTCGTTGTTTGTTCCGTTAAATTCGGGATAAGTGATTGATTCTCCGCATAAAAACCCGCAAATAAAACCGGTTTATTTTTTGACATCATTAAAAATGAGAACTACGTTTAACTAGCCTGTTAAGCAGTTATGTTTTTTAGTTTCAAAATATGGATTTGGTC
>JABBBF010000095.1 GCA_018607545.1 SAR92 clade bacterium
TTTTGAACGCGCCATGACACAGATGTCGAGTCAGCAGGCTAAGGTCGCTGATCTACAGTCGAAGTTGGCCACCGGCCAGCAAATTACGCGACCAAGTGACGATCCGGAAAAGGCTGGTGTGATCCAGCGACTCACCAGCGCTAACCAACGATTAGAAGGGTATCAGAATAATCTCACAGCACTTAATAGCCGCTTGGGCACAGAAGAGGGCGCTCTGAAGTCCTCAGAAAATATCTTACAGCGTATGCGTGAGTTAGCAGTGCAAGCTAGCAGTGACAGTTTTTCGCCAGCGGACAGAGAGATTATTGCCACCGAGGCCAGCGCACTGCGTGATCAATTAGTCTCTCTGGCCAATAGTGCTGATGCCTCGGGAAATTATGTCTTTGCCGGCGCGATGACGTCAACTGTGCCCTTTGCTGAGAATGCAGAGGGTGAAACCGTGTACCAGGGCGATAATAGTCGCATGCTGGTGGATGTTTCGGATCAGCGACAACTTGCGCTCAATAAGCCGGGCAATGAGGTCTTTTCCAGCGTTGTTCGAGAAACTAGTAATGGCACCTTTGAACGAGTTGGCTTCTTTGCCATTATTGATGATTTTACCGCCGCCCTAGAAAATAACGATACAGATCAGATTGGGGCAAGCCTCGGCGAAATTAGCGATTTGACACAGGGAATGGCTATGGCTATGGCCGATGTGGGCAGCCGCATGACTACAGCACAATCTCAAGTAGACGCTCTTACCGAGACTAAAGTTCGCTACCAGGCATTGCTCTCAGCGGCTCAGGATTTGGATTATACCTCGGCGATTACTCAGCTCACTTCAGAGATTATGTCTCTGGAGGCAGGGCAGAGTAGCTTTATGAAAATTTCACAATTAAGTTTGTTCGACTACATCCGATAACTTAACTATCTAGAAATATTTTTCGCCACATCGGCGGAGCGCCGAATTGTAAAAAAGAGATTAAAAATGGTCGACACCTCAACAGCTATTTCGACACAAATAATGACATCACTGGGCGCAGGCTCTGGTGTTGATATTGTTTCCCTAGCGCGAAATTTGACCAACGCTGAGCAGGTTCCAAAGACAGCAGCGATTCAGAGTGCCATCGATGCAGCAGAAGCGCAGGTTTCCGCTTATGGGCTAATTTCCTATCAGCTAGGGCTACTCCAAAGCGCTTTTGAAGGTCTTAATGATGCTAAAGAGGTTACGGATAGTTATGCCAGTAGTACTGACACTGCAATGCAGTTCACAGCATTTGACGGTACCGAAGTCGATGGTAGCTACAACATAACAGTCAATCAGTTAGCGCAAGAAAAGATAATGATCTCGGACGAATACAGCTCCACCAGCGCTGTCCTGAGTGCCAGCTCATTTGATCTTTCGGTTACGGTTGGCAATACGTCTACAGCCACTACTTCCATTACAGTCGATACAATGACTCCTCAGGGCGTTGTTGACGCAATTAATGAGGAGAGTATGGGTGTTACAGCCAGTCTGGTTGATACTGGAATTGATGGCACTAACTATCGAATTATTCTGACTGGCGAGACAGGCAGCGAAAGTGCCTTTACAGTCACTTCAGATCCAGATCTCGGCTTCGGGGATGCGGGCAACACGCTGCAAGCGGCTCAGGATGCGCAAATTGATTTTGATGGGCTTACCCTCACTCGAGATAGCAATGAATTCTCTGATGTGGTGAGTGGTGCGACATTAACGCTCTATGAAACCACCACATCAGCGGTAACCGTGGCGGTCTACAGTGACACCTCAACATTGAAAACCAAGCTTGAAGATGTTGTCGCTCTCTATAACGATTATCGCGGTCTCATGGACGAACTCACAGCAACAACCATAGACGAGGATGTAGAGCTGAGTGGCGCATTGCAGCGAGATTTAACCACGGCACGCTATATCACTGACCAGATCAGGACTGCAATACTTGATGATTCCTCAACTGCATCTGGTAACGTATCCGCGTTTAGAGATATTGGTATTAGTATTGATAGTAAAGGTGCTCTGACCTTTGATGAAACTACCTTCGATGACGTAATTCAAGACAGCTATGACGATGTGGTTACCATGCTGACGGCTAATACCAATAACCAAAGCCTCTATAGTACCGACGGCATGGGTTTGGCGCAGGATATAGCTACTATTATTGACGGTATTGTTGACATCGACGGCGTCCTAGCGACCCGAGAAACCAATGCTGAAGCGACAGTGATCGACTATCAAGATGAGCTGACCGTTCTAGAAGCCAGAATGAGCGCAGTGTACGACCGATACTTATCGCAGTTTACCGCCATGGAGCTTCTCACTAACAAGCTCAATAACGTCAAGGACTACCTGACCGGGCAGCTGGAGGTCCTCTCTAAAGCTTATGATTCAGATTAAAATATTCTCGCAGCTAATTTAATCAAAAGAAATCGGTTAGGTTTTTCTCATAATTACGCCAAGCTTCAGAGCTGTTTTTATAGAGCTTTTGTGTCACTTGATTATTCGATGCAGTAAGTACCGCACGCTTGTTTTTATGAAAGTCCATGCATCTCTGTTCCCAGTCAAGGCCCACATAATCAAGCAACTTTCGTGTCTCCTGTTCTTGATTTTCAGTCAATGTTTCATAGTTAAGTTCAAATATTCGTCCCGGATACTTGGCCTTAAAAAACCCCATAAGATCCACCTGCATCTTCTGATAATGCTCCAGGTCAGCTAGGTCATGGGAAAATCCATTACCGTTAGACGCGAAGTAGGTCTTAAAAATTGACCAGCATGTGGCTCTGGCATCGCGAACTGTATAGATTATTTTCGCTTCAGGAATTGCCGATAAAATAAGCCCCGTCCAGCGAAAATTGAGCGGCATTTTATCTGTTACGTAAGGCAAATTTGAAATTCCAGCCGTGTTTTCAAGGTAATAAGACCTGACCTGTTGCAACTGCTTTTTGGACAGCGTTATACCCTGCCAATCTAAGGTCTTAATACAGTCATTTAGGGTATTTAATTCACCGGCACCGAACACCTTCGAGTGGCTCGAGAGAATTTGTTCTGCAAGAGTTGAACCAGATCTCGGCATTCCGAGAATAAAAATCGGTGTCTGGCTTATCTCATTCTCGAAATCCTCTCCGGGTAATAAGCTTGGCACATTTCCCATAAAGGTCTGCAGAACGCCAGAAAAAAGCTTTTTGTCTGACTGAAGGTCATAGTTTAGCTCGCTTTTCCTGAGCCTGTTGCCTTCAACAAAATGGTCAAAGGCCCTGTTGTAGTCTTTGATGTCCTCATAGGCTTTTCCCAAGGCAAAATTGAGATCGATTTTGTCGCATTCAGGCGCTGAGGGATTATCCAAAAGTCGCTGCATTTGTTCACATTGGTTATCAAAAGAGCTGTATTTTTTAACCGAAGAAAGATGTCGGTGACCGATAGCAAATTCGGGGGCTATTTCAATCGCCCTTTTGTAGCTCTCTGCCGCTCCGTTGGAGTCGCCTTTTGCCTTCAAAACAATGCCTAATAAATTATGTGCCTCTGGATAATCTTCTTTGATAGACAACGCCGTTCGAACAGACTGTTCAGCGAGTGCTATATCGCCTATCTCCTTATACATAACCGCTAGACTGTTGTGGGCATCCGCCAGCAAAGGATTGATTTCCAGCGCTTTATTTAGGCAGTCTAGCGCCTCGTCATAGCGACGCAGTTTTTTGGCTAACACTAAACCTTTGTTATTCAATAAAACTGACGATTGTGGATAGCGCTCAAGCAGGTGATTTAATGCCTTGAGTGCACCTTCGTTGTCCTCACTCTCGAACATTTTAACAATTGGCAGTATCAATTCTTGTGGTGGATCCATATTTTTCATAACAGGCAGCTGAGTTACTTCTTTGGAGACCAATCCAAGAATTGGTAAAATTTGGTTTTCAAATTTACGCCATTGCTGCGAACTATTTTGATACATTTTTTTACGTACCTGACGAGCAGAGCTAGTAGATACCGCTCGTTTATTCTGATGGAAATCAACGCAGGCGTCTTCCCATTCAACGCCGATATAATTAAGCACTTTTTGTGTTTCTTCAGTTTGGTTTTCAGTCAGTTTTTCATAGTCTAAGTCGTAAATGGAATTGGGATATAGCGAGCGCCAAAATTCCATCAGATCAGTGTATAGATCGTAATAGGCACTAATATCATTCAGATCATTAGCATAGCCATTGCCAGTAGAAGAGAAGTTATGCTTATAAATGGACCAACATGTAGCCAATTTATCCCTTTGTATATTGATTATTTTCGCCTCTGGAATAGCTGCGAGAATAAATCCAATCCAGCGAAAGTTTACTGGCATCTTGTCGGTAATAAATTCTTTCTCAGAAAGTTGGCCAAGAGCTTCAAGATAGTCATTACGACAACTGTGCAGCTGTTGTTTGGAGAGTGACTGGGTGTCCCAATTTATATTTTTGATCGATTTTGCTAGGGACTCTAGTTCGCCAGCACCAAAGACCTTAGAGTGGCTCGATATTATCTGCTCTACCAATGATGAGCCTGATCTCGGCATGCCGAGAATAAAAATCGGAACACTCTTTGCTTTCTGCTCTAAATCTCTGCCATAACTAAGCTTTGGAGGACCCTTTTTGAATATAGGTTTAATCGCCGAGAAAAGGGTTTGGTCCGTGACGATAGTATACTGACTTTCTTTTTTCTTGAGTCTGTTCCCTGCAGCATAAAATTCAAATGCCAAGGCGTAATTATGTAATCCCTCATGAACATTCGCGAGTGCAAAATTGAGATTTGCTTTGTCTTTATTCGGCAACACTAGATCATCTAGCAGAGCAGTCATTATGTTAATTTGTGGGTCATCGACTTCAATTTTCTTAGATTGGCAAATACCAAGATGCGCAGGGGATAACCGCGGATTCAAACGCGCGGCCTTAGTGTAAAACTCAAGTGCCATTTTATTATCGCCAAGATGGGTATATGAATTGGCTTTATGAAGATGGGCCTCGGCATAGTTTGGGTGCAGCTGTATCGCAGTGGAAAAGGCTTCAATAGCCGCCTCGTTGTCACCGATCGCGGCCAGGACAATACCTTTATTGTTCAGCGCGTCTGGAAATTTGGGTTTTAATTTTAGCGCTTTGGAAAAGCTTTTTAATGCTTCTTGGTGTTCTCCTAGAGAGCCCAATACAGCACCCATATTGCTATGTGCTTCGGCATATTCCGGCTCAAGTCTAATTGCTTCTTTGTAGCTATGCAGAGCAGGTTCAAGATCCTCTTTGTCTTTTAAACTAGCACCTTTATTATTGTGTGCCACGGCAAAACTTGGATCAATTTGGATAGCTCTATTGTAATAAACGATTGCTTGATCTAACAGTCCCAATCTGGTGCTAGCAACGCCAGCGAGATTGACTAACAATTTCGAGTTTGGATAGATTTTAATCAGGCTATTACAGATTTCAATGGATTGATTATAATGCCCGTTTTCAAACGCGATATGCGCTGGCATAAATGTTTTGTCTGGCAGCGGTTTGGCAGGTTTCGGACTTTTTATTTTTTCAGAAAAAAGTATTTTTAAGCCGTTAATAGTCGCTTTGTTTAAAGGATCCAATTGTAAAATTTCAGTTAGTATAGCTTCAGCCTCATCATACTGTCTTAGCAGTGTTAGTAAGGCGGCTTTTTTAATTTTCGGTTCTAACTGTCCGGACATTATTGATTCCTTTATAAGCTCTATGATAGCTTTGTATAGTAAGTTATTTTCGGCTCTTCGTTAAGGCTATTCCGTGCCAATAAAAAAGCCCCTTCTGATAACAGTCGGGGCTTTAAATGGTTGGGAGCAAAAAGCCCCCAACCATTGGTACAACCTAGCTAGGAAGAATTACTTCAACAGAGCTAGTACTGACTGAGCCTGCTGGTTGGCTTGCGACAACATTGCCGTGCCAGCCTGTGCGATAATCTGCGCACGGGCCAATTCAGTTGTCTCAGCAGCATAATCGGCGTCCTCGATACGGCTTCTTGATGCGCTCGTGTTTTGAGAGACATTCATCAGGTTATCTACGGTGTACTCTAGGCGGTTGATCGCTGCACCGAAGGTGGCGCGTTGCGAGGCAAGGCCCGCAAGGGCAGTATCAAGCGTACTGATAATACCGGTTGTTTCGGTATCGATCGTCGCGCTGGAACTCATGGCACCACCAAGAGCTACACCAAATACACCTGTACTAGATGCAGTCACGGCGGCAGCACCAGCAGTACCCTCGGCAACAGTGTCAGCAGTGACAACTGTGATAGTTGGTGCTGATGAGACTGCGGCGGCTGTATCTTGAGTCATGGTTAGGTTGGTGGTGCCTGCGTAGGTGTAGTCAGCCGTAGCGGAAGTTGTGCTAGCATTTAGGGCTGTGACCAGCGCTGAATTGTCTGTTTCACTGCCTGTTACGGTGTAGCTTGTACCATTGGCTGTAATCACATCACCTGCAGCGTAGTCCGTTACATCAATGGCACTGGTGTACAGAGCGGCCGCCGATGCAGCACCTGCTGTAGCTTCAGTTGCGGTGTAGGCCTTTGCTACAGCAGTGGTTGGATCTGTTGCAACTACCGCCGCCGCATCCTGGGTCATGACAATGTCAGCACCCGAAGTGGAATAGGTATAGGCTGCTGTTGCAGTAGTGGTGCTGGCATTGAGTGCTGTGATCAAGCTCGAGTTATCTGTTTCACTACCAGTCACAGTGTAAGCTGTACCATTAGAGGTAATGATATCGCCCGCATCATAATCTGTGACATCAATAGCGCTAGTATAAACAGCAAAAGCAGTTGCGGAACCTGTCGTGGTGGTTGCGGTTGTAACTGCAACTGCACCTACAAGTGTAGGGTCAGAGGCAACTGCACCGGCAGCATTAGCTGTTGCCGTAAGTGTTGTGCCACTGGCGGACCAGGTGTATGGAGTTGCAGTGGTCGCAGTGCTTAGATTCAGAGCAGTAACTAAAGTCGACAGATCGGTTTCAGAACCGGTTGCAGTGAAAGTCTCGCCAGCAATTGTAAGGGTGTCGCTCGCTGCGTAGTCGCTAATATCAATGGTAGCGGTATAGACGGCAAAAGCATCTACTGCACCGGCTGTTGTCTCAGTATTAGTAAGGGCAATGCTGCCGATGGCGGTGGGGTCAGAAGCAATAACGCCGCCCGTGTCTGCAGTCATTGTCAGTGTCGTGCCTGATGCGGAGAATGTGTAAGGCGTTGCAGTGGTTGCCGTGCTGGCGTTCAGTGCAGTGACAAGGGTAGACAGATCGGTTTCAGACCCGGTTGCAGTGTAAGTGACGCCAGCTACAGCAAGGGTATCGCCGGAGCTATAATCACTGATATCAATTGTTGAGGTGTAGACGGCTGCTGTGGCAGCGGTAACAGTCGAAGATCCGCCAGTGCCATCGGCCATATTAAAGTCGGCAAAGTCAACGGTGACAGTTTGAGAATCGTTGGCGCCAATCTGAAAAGACATAACCCCGTTAGAGCCAGAGCCTTCGCTACCGTCCAAAATTGCCATGCCATTCCACTGAGTACCGTCGACCACTCGATCAATTTCATCAGCCAGTGCGGCAAATTCTATGTTTAGGTTTGCGATATCGGCATCGGTATTTGTGCCGTTTGCAGATTGCACTGCCAGTTCTCGCATACGCTGTAGCATGTTACCAATTTCAATGGCCGCGCCATCAGCAGTTTGGATCATGGAGATTGCATCGTTAGCGTTGCGACCGGCCTGGTTCAGGCCATTAATTTGCGACGTCATTTTAGAGGCAATTGCGAGCCCGGCGGCATCGTCAGCGGCAGAGTTAATACGCTTGCCCGTTGATAATCGCTCCATTGTTTGTTCTAGAACGCGTTCGTTTTTTGATAGTGCGTTTGACGTCACTGTCGCACTAATATTAGTGTTTATTACAGCCATTTGAGTATCCTCGGGAAAATTATTGAATCTGTTTTTAAATTCATTCGCGTGTATCTCAGCGAAGTTCAATATAAGGATCGGCAGTAAATCTTTTTTCTTTAAACTCAGTTTGAAATCAATCTAATAGTAGGTGTGATTATTAGGATAAGCCTCTTATTTAAGGGTAAAAGGCTTATCCCATAATTCTGTGAGATGCAAAAAGCTATATCAAAGCTTAACGCACAGGTTAGCCTTTGAGGAGTGTTAGAACGTTCTGCGCCTGCTGGTTTGCTTGAGCTAACATTGCCGTGCCAGCCTGTGCGATAATCTGCGCACGGGCCAATTCAGTTGTCTCAGCAGCATAATCGGCGTCCTCGATACGGCTTCTTGATGCGCTCGTGTTTTGAGAGACATTCATCAGGTTATCTACGGTGTACTCTAGGCGGTTGATCGCTGCACCGAAGGTGGCGCGTTGCGAGGCAAGGCCCGCAAGGGCAGTATCAAGCGTACTGATAATACCGGTTGTTTCGGTATCGATCGTCGCGCTGGAACTCATGGCACCACCAAGAGCTACACCAAATACACCTGTACTAGATGCAGTCACGGCGGCAGCACCAGCAGTACCCTCGGCAACAGTGTCAGCAGTGACAACTGTGATAGTTGGTGCTGATGAGACTGCGGCGGCTGTATCTTGAGTCATGGTTAGGTTGGTGGTGCCTGCGTAGGTGTAGTCAGCCGTAGCGGAAGTTGTGCTAGCATTTAGGGCTGTGACCAGCGCTGAATTGTCTGTTTCACTGCCTGTTACGGTGTAGCTTGTACCATTGGCTGTAATCACATCACCTGCAGCGTAGTCCGTTACATCAATGGCACTGGTGTACAGAGCGGCCGCCGATGCAGCACCTGCTGTAGCTTCAGTTGCGGTGTAGGCCTTTGCTACAGCAGTGGTTGGATCTGTTGCAACTACCGCCGCCGCATCCTGGGTCATGACAATGTCAGCACCCGAAGTGGAATAGGTATAGGCTGCTGTTGCAGTAGTGGTGCTGGCATTGAGTGCTGTGATCAAGCTCGAGTTATCTGTTTCACTACCAGTCACAGTGTAAGCTGTACCATTAGAGGTAATGATATCGCCCGCATCATAATCTGTGACATCAATAGCGCTAGTATAAACAGCAAAAGCAGTTGCGGAACCTGTCGTGGTGGTTGCGGTTGTAACTGCAACTGCACCTACAAGTGTAGGGTCAGAGGCAACTGCACCGGCAGCATTAGCTGTTGCCGTAAGTGTTGTGCCACTGGCGGACCAGGTGTATGGAGTTGCAGTGGTCGCAGTGCTTAGATTCAGAGCAGTAACTAAAGTCGACAGATCGGTTTCAGAACCGGTTGCAGTGAAAGTCTCGCCAGCAATTGTAAGGGTGTCGCTCGCTGCGTAGTCGCTAATATCAATGGTAGCGGTATAGACGGCAAAAGCATCTACTGCACCGGCTGTTGTCTCAGTATTAGTAAGGGCAATGCTGCCGATGGCGGTGGGGTCAGAAGCAATAACGCCGCCCGTGTCTGCAGTCATTGTCAGTGTCGTGCCTGATGCGGAGAATGTGTAAGGCGTTGCAGTGGTTGCCGTGCTGGCGTTCAGTGCAGTGACAAGGGTAGACAGATCGGTTTCAGACCCGGTTGCAGTGTAAGTGACGCCAGCTACAGCAAGGGTATCGCCGGAGCTATAATCACTGATATCAATTGTTGAGGTGTAGACGGCTGCTGTGGCAGCGGTAACAGTCGAAGATCCGCCAGTGCCATCGGCCATATTAAAGTCGGCAAAGTCAACGGTGACAGTTTGAGAATCGTTGGCGCCAATCTGAAAAGACATAACCCCGTTAGAGCCAGAGCCTTCGCTGCCGTTCAAAATAGCCATGCCATTCCACTCTGTAGCATCAACTATGCGATCAATCTCGTCAGCCAATGCGGCAAACTCTATGTTCAAATTAGAGATATCAGACGGCGAATAGGAATCACTGGTTGCTTGAACTGCCAGTTCACGCATGCGCTGAAGCATATTGGTGAATTTCAATCGCGGCGCCATCTGCGGTCTGGATCATGGAAATTGCGTCATTAGCATTACGGGCTGCTTGGTTCAGGCCGTTTATCTGCGACGTCATTTTAGAGCCAATTGCGAGGCCAGCGGCATCGTCACTTGCAGAGTTAATGCGTTTACCGGTTGATAAGCGTTCCATGGTTTGTTCCAGGACGCGTTCGTTTTTGGTTAGTGAGTTTGCAGTCACTGTCGCACTAATGTTGGTGTTTATTACGGCCATAATTCTTAACTCCTGAATTTGAGGCTCGCCAGTTCAAAAGGGTTGCCTTTAAATATCCAAACTTTCCTGCCTTTAGTGCAGATATGAATTAGATATAGCAAAATGGCCATAAAAAAAGGCATAACTTTCAGTATGTTAGGAGATTTCAGGGGAGGATTGACACAAGGTGGCAAAGGCGATGCGGCAAGCCGGCAAAGAGTTGCCGGATTCTAGTTGGATATCACGATTTTTGGGCTACTGGGCTATCGAGTCCAGGGTTTTTTTAATAAACATCATCAAACAGAATGCCCTTGAGTGACTCCAAGTTGCGGGCAATTTGCAAAACGGCCTCGCCAGGTAGAGTTCGAACAACCTCGCCAGTGTCCTCATTGGTGACCTGAACCACAACTCTGTTGGAT
>JABBBF010000067.1 GCA_018607545.1 SAR92 clade bacterium
TCGGTTTTTCGGGTATCAAAGACATCGCAATACTTTATCAGAAAGCCCACGGATGGACGAGGTTAAGATTTTTTTGTCACAGGTTTTTTAGTCCAAACCTCCTATGTAGCATATCTAGCCATAGAAATAGGGCTCTGTAACAAGAGATGCTTTGCCCCTGTCTTAAAATGCTAAATGTTATGGCTTTCCTTGCCATGGGCTAACAGCGCCAAATCAAAGATTATTGAGCCTGAAAAATACCGACTTGTCCGATATCGGCCGAGACATTACCTATAAGACACAGGCAAGAGCATGACATTTCGATACGATAATAGAGTGGCAATAGTCACTGGAGCTGGTAATGGTCTCGGGCGCTCCCATGCTTTGGGGCTTGCAGCCCGTGGCGCTAAGGTAGTGGTAAATGATCTCGGCAGCCAGTTAAGCGTGGCGGAGTCCGTAGTTGAAGAAATTCGCGCAGCTGGAGGAGAGGCTATTGCCAATGGCGCAAATGTGACCCAGCCCGGTGAGGTTGAGGCCATGGTTCAGGCCGCGAAGGACAAATGGGGCCGGGTTGATATCTTGGTCAACAACGCAGGTATTCTGCGGGATAAGTCCTTTTCAAAAATGAGCTTGGATGACTTTCGCCTAGTCTTGGATGTACATCTTATGGGTGCAGCCATATGCTCCAAGGCCGTGTGGGATCTGATGAAAGAGCAGCAGTATGGCCGTATTGTTATGACCAGCTCCTCTTCAGGGATCTACGGTAACTTTGGTCAATCGAACTATGGCGCCGCCAAGATGGGTGTGGTGGGATTGATGAACGTGCTGCATTTGGAAGGCGCCAAGTACGGCATTCGCGTCAATGCTCTGTCGCCCACAGCCGCGACACGGATGACCGAGGGTTTAATCGAGGCGGAAGCACTTGAGTTAATGACTGTCGAGAGCGTCACAGCAGGCTTGCTGTATCTTGTGGGTGAAGAAGCACCTGCGCGGTTGGTGCTCTGTGCTGGCGCCGGTGGCTATGCGGCGACGCGGATCTATGAAACCGACGGTATTTGCCTGTCGCCAGAGGATCAAACGCCGGAAAATATTGCCTTAAATATAGAGCATATTTTGGATACCTCGAGACAGACCATGCTGCAACAGGGCGCGGACCAGACCATCAAGTTTATTGCCCGGGCGACTGAAAGGCAGGCCGGTGAGTCGAACTAAAAAGAGCATCGAGCTGAAGAAGCTCTTACTATGTAGCTTAAAGTGGGTTGAGCCACTTAAGTTATACTAAAACAAAAGCGGCTGCCTGAGTCGCTAGTCTAATTAGATCGGCACTTTGCATGGGGCAAGCCGACACATTTTTCAAGCTGTGGTTAGCCTTAAAAGGGCGATCGGAGTTATCGGAGCGAGACCAGCGCAATGAGATCTACGCAGCCTAATCTTCATTCCCCTATCTCTGATCTCAGCCGTCATCGGCTGGGCTCTTATTATATTCGCGGTTATCTGCAGGGGGCTCTGCAGCAAGGGTTCGATCCAAAAGATATTCTGACCATTGCCAATATACCGCCCTCTGTCTATGAAGACCCCACAGCCTCTATTAATGGCGAGCAGCTGCAGCGCTTGATTCTTAAAATCAGGGAGACCATGAACGACCATTACATGGGGTTTTTACAGGTCCCGGGTAAGTTGGCCATGGATTCCGAGGCCGGCAAGGCCGCGGTAAAGGGTGAAACCTTGGGCCAGAGTTTGCGCGGCTTATTTGCCTTTGTGAATGCGGTGCGCAGTGACGAGGCGCGGACTCTAGTGGTCGATGAGGACAGCAATGAATGCTCGATGAACTTTTGTTTTAGTGGATTTAATCAAGGCGTCGATGTCCATTTAGCCTATTGGTATAGGCTCTATTGGGGCTACAAGTTTTACTGCTGGCTGATTGGCGAACGCATCCCGCTGACCCAGGTATGCTTTACCGGGCCAAAGCCTCGAGACTGCATTGCCTATGAGGCGGTATTTGACTGTGCCATCGCCTTTGATCAGCCGGAGAATAAACTCTGTCTGGATGCGAAGTATCTGGTCAAACCAGTGTTTCGCAATGAAACTGATCTGCTCAACGATTCCTTTCCGCTGATGTACCCCAATGCCAGTTGGTTTACTATTCCGGGGAAGGATGTAAATATCTCCAGTCAGGTTGAACACATACTTATTGAGCTGCTTAAAGAGGGCATGATTGCGCCATCGATTGATGTGGTGGCGGGTCTTTTGGCGGTAAGCTCAAGGACATTAACCCGCCGACTGAGCAAAGAGAAAAAATCCTTCCAAAAAATAAAATCTAAGGTGCGCTGTGATATCGCCCAAGACTTGCTGATCAACAGCGATATCTCCCTGACGGTTATTGCCGAGAAGATTGGCTTTTCTGAGCCCGGGGATTTCACCCGCGCTTTTTTGGGCTGGACCGGGCAGACCCCCTCATCATTTCGCGCCCAGCCGCTCTCATAAGCCTGTCGTGAAATGCTAAATCAATTGGCTCCAATTAACATGGTCTTAGCCAGCCAATCATTTACTCTCTATAGCAAAGCTAAAACCGAGCCTCCGGGTCTAATATTGCATATCGTCTGTGATATTGGATGGATCGATTTGAAGAGAGGCGCTACCCCAAAAAGGCAATATCCCAATGAATCAAACTGAAACCCTCGCAGCTCCGGATACAGATACATTGCCTGATGGGCAAGCTGATATTGCAGCGATAAAGGCCTATGAAAGCAAAGCCTATAGATATTATGTATTGGCCATACTTACAGTGGTTTACGCCTTCAACTTTATCGATCGACAACTGCTGGTTATTTTACAGGAGCCAATTAAGGCCGAATTGGGATTTTCCGATACCCAGCTCGGGTTGCTAACCGGTTTTGCCTTTGTGGTCTTCTATGTGATCTGTGGTATTCCCATAGCCCGTTGGGCCGATCGGGCTAATCGTCGCAGTATTATTGCCACAGCACTGGCAGCATGGAGTGTTATGACGGCACTCAGTGGCATGGCGCAAAACTACACTCAGATGGTGCTAGCGCGGATTGGCGTAGGCATTGGTGAAGCTGGCGGCAGTCCCCCGTCCCACTCGATGATTTCAGATATGTTCCCGCCCAATAAGCGGGCCACGGCACTGGCTATTTATGGCTCAGGTGTCTATCTCGGTATATTGGCGGGCTATGTTATCGGCGCCTGGTTGAGTGAGTCCTTGGGTTGGCGAGCCACTTTTTTGGTAGTCGGCCTGCCCGGTGTGCTACTGGCAATTTTGGTGCGCCTAACGATTAAGGAACCACCCCGGGGATTTTCCCAAGGTGTTGCGGCTGCCGATGGGCCGCCCATGTCCTCGATTAAAGAGGTGCTGTTTGTTTTGTGGTCGCGTCCGACCTTTAGGCATCTGTGTTTTGCCGCTGGCGCTCAGGGCTTTGTTGGCTATGGCCTATCCAACTGGATGCCGTCTTATTACTTGCGAACATTTGATATAAGCCTGCCTGAATTAGGTACTTGGCTGGGTTTGGTGACCGGTTTTGCAGGTATTGTTGGCGCCTTGCTCGGCGGCTATCTGGTGGATCGCCTTGGTGAAAGGGACCTGCGTTGGAGACTGTGGCTGCCGGCCTTAGCCCTGTGCCTTTCATTGCCTGTTATCTTTGCCGCGCTCAGTAGTCAAAATATTTATGCGTCTCTGCTGCTATACGGTCTGCCCATCGCCTTAATTGCGGTCTATGTGGGGCCTGTTCTGGCAACTACCCATAATTTGGTCGGTATGCGCATGCGTGCGCTGAGTTCTGCGATTTTGTTTCTGATCATCAATATGATTGGCCTTGGGTTGGGGCCTCTGGTGGTGGGTTTCCTGAGTGATCAATTAGCTCCCCATGCCGGTGACGGAGCTTTGAGATTGGCCATTCTAACGGTGGTATCTGTGGGCACAGTCTGGTCCTGCATTCACTATGTTCTGGCTGCTCGCACCCTCAGTGAAGACCTTTCCAATGCGCCGGATTAGGGTTTAGTAAATGTCATTATTTGCTAATCATATTGTCTCCCTTTGCTCTGTGCCCCAAGGGCTTAATGTCCCACACTTTTAGTCTTTATTGCACAGAGCTCAAGGTCGTCTTCTTGACGATGATCTGCCGCCGTTGAATGGCGAATAAAAGTACTAATCAGCAAGCAAGCATTTTTAGATAATTAATTTAGTGGGAAGAGTATGGCAGGTACAAAACCAACAGAGATAGTGAAGCAGTTTATTCAGGATTACCCATCAGACCCTGAATATCTGTGCACTCCGTCCGATATTGAGCAGTTCGAAAAAATCCCCCAAGCTAAGCGATTTTTATGCAGTTCGCCCAATGAAGCACTGTCGTTAACTGCAAAAATACTTGGATCTTCAACGGCAGTAACTTTTCTAGCCACAGGTTCACTCGCCGACAAACCTCAGCGATGGACCTACAGCCAATACCAGGAAGAAGTGATAGCGGCGGCAAATCTATTTCATACTCTAGGTCTGCAAGCGGGCCAGTCCGTGGCCTTTTTATTGCCCAATACACCAGAGATGCTTTTCGGTCTTTGGGCCGCGCAGGCAGTTGGTATAGCGGCGCCGATCAATTATTTATTAAAGCCGGAGCAGATTGCGGAAATAGCCAGGGAAGCGGATGTGCACATTATCGTTACCCTGGGGCGGGGCCATCCAGATAGCGGGGATCTACTGGATAAAGCGCTGGAGGCAAAGCGTCGAGTTTCCTCGATCCAACATATTATTACAGTGAGTGCTATCGGCCTCGAGCATCAGGACGGCTGTGTCGATTGGAATCAGGGGATATCTCAGCAGCCTCGCGATGGTTTTATATTTGATCGCTTGCTTGAGGGGTCTGAAGTTGCTTCGTATTTTCATACGGGAGGCACCACCGGGATACCCAAACTAGCCCAGCAGACCCATAGAGCTGAGGTGATCAATGTCTGTCAGATGTTACTCACGGGTCATGGTCAGGTGAGAAGTGATGCTCCCGAAGGCGCCTCGTCGACGAACCTCTGTGGCCTGCCGCTGTTTCATGTCAATGCCCCTTTTGTCTCAGCCCTATCTAGTATTATGTCTGGGGGTGAACTTATCTTAGCTGGCCCTCAGGGTTTTAGATCAAAGCAATTAATAAAAGATTTTTGGGGGTTGATTGAGCGCTATAAAGTAACCAACTTTTTTGCCGTGCCTACAGTTTATGGGGCGCTGATGGATCAGAATTCAAAAGACCATGACATAAGCAGTTTAATCAGCGGGAGCTGCGGGGCTGCGCCCATGCCAGTCAGTTTGTTGCGCGACTTCTACGCGCGCAGTGGCGCGACTATTTTGGAGGGCTATGGCATGACCGAGACCAATTGCTCAGCGGCATCCCAGTACATCAATGCCGAGCGTCATGTGGGCTCTGTTGGTATGCGCATTCCCTATCATCAGATACGCACCGTGATATTAGATGGCCAGCAAAAGGTAGTCCGGGACTGTGCAATAAATGAAATTGGCGTGCTGTTACACAGTGGCCCCAATGTGATTCCCGGCTACAAACAAGAATCGGCAAACAAGGGCATGTGGCCAGAAAATGGCTGGCTAAACAGTGGTGATATGGGGCGAATCGATGCCCAGGGCAATCTGTGGATTACCGGACGGGTTAAGGATTTGATTATCAGGGGCGGGCACAATATAGATCCCTCGATTACCGAAGACGCCCTGACCTGTCACCCTGAGGTGGAAATGGCCGCCGCGGTGGGTAAGCCCGATGGTTATGCGGGGGAGCTGCCTGTCGCCTATGTAAAGCTCTATGCCGGGGCGACGGTGACTGCACCAGAGCTGATTAAATTCTCCCGTGAGCGGGCAGTAGAGCGGGCTGGTGCCGCGGTTGATGTCTTTATTGTGGATGAGCTACCTAAAACCGCGGTGGGTAAAATTTTTAAACCCAGCCTGCGCAGGGATGCTATTGCTCGGGCTTACGTAGAGATTGCTGCAGCCGCATGGCCAGAGGGGCAGATAACCGCAGAGGTTGTTGATGATAAGGCTCATGGCTTAAAAGTGATGTTGACCGTGATCTCGGATATCCCGTCACAAACCGTCGGCAGCCATGCTGACTCTGAACAAATACGTCAGGCTGTTGAGCGAGACTTAAATACCCTCGCCTATGTTTGGGAACTCAACTAAAGCGATGCCTTACTGATCCTACCCGAAGGCGTGTTTTAATATTTCATAGTTCAAATAATGGGCACGGGAGGATAGTCGCGCACTGGGTGCAATATATTCAAAGGCATGGGTGCCCCCGGGAAAGATATGCAATTCAGCGCCCACCTTTGCCGTCATCAAACGTCGCGCATACTCTATATCTTCATCTCTAAATAAATCCAATGAACCCACGGAAATATACGCCGGTGGCAGATTGGATAGGTCGTCAACTCTTGCGGGGACCGCGTAGTGATGACGCTCCTGCTGATAGGCTCCACCCAAATACGCTTGCCAGCCCTGGTGGTTGCTGTCTCTGTCCCAAGCGATACCGCTGAGCTCTAGATGAGTAGAGGGCTCATGATTGCGGTCGTCGAGCATAGGGCACATAAGCAGCTGATACTGTATTGGGTAAGCGCCGCGATCGCGGGCCATTAGCGCCAGTCCGGCGGCCAGTCCAGCGCCGGCACTGATTCCTCCAACCGCAACCTTTGTAGTATCAACTCCCAGCTCAACACTGCTGGCAAATGTCCATGCCAGGGCCTGATAGCAATCGTCTAGGGGAGCAGGGTAGGGATGTTCCGGTGCCAGCCGATATTCAACAGCAATGACAATGCAGCCCACCTCATGGACAAAGCGCTCCATGGCCGCCACTTCAAAGTCGATAGAACCCAGCACATAGCCGCCACCATGAATCCACAGCAACACAGGCAAGGGTCCGTCGGCCTTGGCGGGTTTATAGACCCTGACGCGCAAGTCCGTATTATCCCCCTCTTCAGATATTCGATGGTCTGAAAATAGCACATGATCCATGGTCGATAAGTGGGTTTTTTGTTTCTCGGCGAAGGCCTGTCGTAGCACTCGAGTGTTGGCTAAGTTCTCCCAAATATCAAAATCGGGAATTTTTTCTAACACCACCAACAGCTCAGGATCTATCTGTTTTTTTACCACCGCTCAGCCCCTTAATTTATTGTTTTCAGCCCTCAGCATAGGGTTGATCTTGGCTAATTAGAAGTGAATTCTGCATTTATCCTTATACGAATAAACTGATTTCCGCTATTCTCCTGAGACGAAATTGTCGTGCCTCTAGCGTAAGTCATAGCTCTCTTCATTTTGGCTTGAAATGCCAAATGGCTTGTCTTCAATAGCCATTCCGGACAGGTATTTACCATGGTTTACTACCTTATGCCCGATTTTGGGGCGTCCATAAAAGCAAGATAGCAGGCTAAGTCCATCGGATTTATGCCAAAACAAAAAGACAGACAGGGGAAAATTATGAATTATAAAATAAAGATGCTTGCAGTAGCCGTAGGCTGCGTGACGGCGATGTCAGCCGCACAGGCACAGCAATCAAATGCTGCGAGTTCAGAGTGGCTAGTGGAAGAAATACTGGTCACAGCAACAAAGCGCGCGCAGTCCGTTCAGGATGTTCCTATTGCGATTACCGCGATTACAGCAGGCGATATTATCGCCAGCGGTTCTCAGAGCATGCAGGATGTTGCATCTCTGGTACCCAACTTCGAATTCCCAACTAGCCGTGGCCCGGGTGAAGCGGATATTGCTATTCGCGGAATCTCTTCGAATATTCCGTTCTTTTCTCCTGGCTTCGACTCAGGCTTTGGTGTCTATCTGGATGGCGTTTACTTGGGTCGCCAGGATGCGGCCAACGCCGACCTGGGCGAAGTTGAGCGTTTAGAAGTATTGCGCGGCCCACAGGGCACGTTATTTGGGAAAAATACCATTGCTGGTGCGGTGAATATTGTCACCAAAAAACCTGGCGAAGAATTTGAGGCAAACCTTAAAGCAGACCTGGGTAATTACGATTACCGCCGTGCCCGCGCTATGGTGAATGTGCCGCTTATCGAAGATATCCTGTCAGCACGTTTCTCGGCAACCACCGCAAGTAGAGGTGGTTATGTTACCAACCTGTTTAATAATGACGATGACTACGGCTCTTATGACAAGTGGGGCGCCAGAGCGAATATCGCTTATACACCCACAGATACAAGCCGTTTCTATCTCAGTTTTGACGCCTCGGACTACGAAGATAAAAGATACATCCTTGAGAACCTAGAAGATGCCGGAACAGAAGTCTCCTCAGATGATCAAAAATATACGATCTATTTAAATGGTGTAGATGAAGCGGGTACAAGTGGATTTGGTACTTCATTAACCTATGAACAGGACTTTGCCAACGGTTACACACTAACCTCACTGACCGGCTTCAGAGATAACTCCGCCGATAGTGTCTGGGACGATGATCTAAGACCTGTTGTGGGCTTCGATAGAATTGACAGCATGGATCAAACTCAATTCACTCAGGAACTTCGCATTGCTTCTCCGGCGGATGGTAAGTTCGATTATGTTGCTGGGCTGTATTATTTTGACTATGAAAATAATTACGAATACGAGGCCTATGTGGGCGTCGATTGGTTTGGACTGCCGGGCTCGGTGCTGTTTGATCATCACCTTGAGAGCGAGAGCTATGCAGCGTTTGTTCACTCCAACTATCGCTTTAATGATCAGTTGTCTATGTATGCTGGCGCGCGTTATACCGACGAGACAAAATCCTTTAGCAAATCAGCTACTGGTATTGATCCTGCCTTCGGATACATCAGCGGTATTCTGGGCAATATCGAGGGGCAATATCCTGACCTCGAGGATATCAATAATGAAAATGTATCCTGGACCGCAGGGCTTAAATTTGCCGCCAGCGATGATCTAATGCTCTATGCTGGCATAGCTACAGGCTTTAAGTCTGGTGGCTTTAATGTTGCGGTGGAAAAACTTTCAGAGTTAGACACTAACTTAACTGTTGATCCAGAAGAAACCACCAGTTACGAGTTGGGTATGAAGTCTAGCTGGATGGGCAATCGCTTAGTTGCCAATGTATCACTTTTCTATATTGACTATACCGACTTGCAGGTGCAGTCATGGGATCCAACACTTGGCACTGGCGGTCTATCTATTTGGTCCAATGCCGCGAAGGTTGAATCCAAAGGTCTTGAACTGGAAACCGTATTTCATGCCACGGAAAATTTGAAAATTTCCGCTGCCCTAGGTTACACAGATGCAACCTATAAAGACTTCACCGGTGTTGCGCTGCCACGAGGTAACGATTCTTTCGGTGACGATAATGACGGTGTGATCGATGCCAAAACCGATGCGTCCGGCAATCGTGTTCCCATCGCGCCAGAGCTGAACTTGACTGTGGTTGCGGATCATCGCTATCTTCTGGGCGGCGGCAATGCGCTGGTTACCCGTATTGAATACACTCACAAAGGTGATCGCTACTCGGACCAAGGCAGTGCTAATACCCCGGATGATTTGTTACCGTCTTTTAATATGATGAACCTTCGCCTTGGCTACCGTCCTGGAAATGCCGATTGGTCAATTGACTTGTGGGCTCGCAATCTCACTGATACACAAAAAGCAGAAGAGAGCCGTTACTTTAACTTCGTTGGTAAGCGTTTAGCCAAGCGCTATATGGAGCCAAGAACTTATGGTCTGTCTGTGAGCTATGATTTCTAATTTAGAGTTTATCGCTTTTGAGAAAAAACAGGGACTTCGGTCCCTGTTTTTTTTATCTGTATGTTATGTATTTTTTTTGCGGCATAAAGAGCCAGCTGAAAAAACTAGTCTCTACCCAGTATTCTTAAATCTTAAACCGCCCATCCCCCACTCACCGGAAACACCTGACCGACAAAACAATCCGCCGCATCCGAACACAAATAGGCTGCAAACAACGCATCCTCTCTCAGCGATACCAACCGCCCCAGTGGCACATCATTCTTAAGCCGTTCCTGAAACTTGGGGTTGGCCTTGGTCTCTTCTGGAAAATAGGTAGGGTTATCGACAAAGTTCTGGGCGATGGCATTGACCTGAATACCCTGAGGCGCCATCTCCACGCCCATGGCTTTGACATAAGAGAGCTGCGCTCCCCGTGCGGCACTATAGGTAGAAGCCCGCTTCATACCCCGCAGTGCCGAGGCGCTGCCCATAACCAAAATCTTGCCCCCCTGACGCTCAATCATCTGTGGCAAAACCGCGGTGCAGAGTCTTGGCATGGGATCGACTACCGCACTAAAGGTTGCCGACCATTCATCGTCATCCACTAGCTCACCTTTGGTAAAGGGCGCAGGGATCGCCAGATTAATCACCAGCACGTCTATATGCCCAGCTTGCTGAATAATCTTGCCGGGCAGGCTGGGGTCGGTTAGC